>JBDRHR010000067.1:0-5734 GCA_043816605.1 Nitrospirota bacterium | reverse complement strand
CCCCCGAAAACTGACCGAGACCAAATAGTCGTAATGGGTCAGTTACCAGTAGAAATTCACTAATTCAGGTAGAAGCGAAAGCAAGCAATAGGCAGGGACAAGCCTTGCAGATATAAGTATTTCTGTGGTTTTTTTATAGCGGCGACCCTTTGTCGATTTCCACTGATAACTGACCCATTACTAAGAAGAGTTACAAAATTTAATTGACATACCCTTAAATTTTTAGTATAATTCTTTCAGGAGATAATGAACCATGGAAGAAAACGAAATCTACCTTTCAGTTATTAGCCCGATACATAACGAAGAGGCGCATGTGGTAGAATTATACTTTCGACTATCAAAGGCTTTGGCTCAATTAGATAAACCTTATGAGATTATCTTTGTTGATGATGGCTCAACGGACAGGACTTATGCATTAATTAAAGACCTGAAACTTCGGGATGAGAAGATAAAAATCATTAAATTTATCCGTAATTTTGGTCAGCCTCTGGCGGTAACCGCCGGGTTTAATCAGGCAAAAGGAAAGGTAATTGTTAGCATTGAAGGTAGTCTAAAAAGCCCGCCTGAGGAAATCCCTAACCTGTTAGCTGAATTAGATAAAGGCTATGATGTCGTTATTGGCTCAACAGGAATACATCAGGTAAATATTATTTTTCGACCCATAATTCGTATAATCAACTGGTTTGTCTCTAAACTTACCGGCATAACTATCCAGGATTATGATTGCTTACTTATGGCATATAAAAAAGGGGCGGTAAAAATGATTCTCCAATGCCGGGAAAGAAGTCCATTTATCAGGGCATTAGTCAGTTGGCTTGGACTTAAAACCAGTGAAATTACCATTGACATGAACAAAACCCATAGCTCCACAAAAACGGTTTTTGACCTGTTAAAAACAGACTTTGAACTCATTACCAGTTTTTCAGTACTGCCAATTCGCTTTTTAAGTTCTATTGGTGTATTTATGGGTTCATTAGCCCTTATACTGGGCATCCTCTGGGTAATCCAATCCTACATTTCAGGAGCAAGCAATATGGTCATGCTCGCCTTTTTATCTATTCTTTTTGGAATCCAGTTGTATGGACTTGCCTTTCTGAGTAAATATGTAGCGAAGATATATCTTCAAATCCAGGGCAGACCCTATTATATAATTGATGAGGTTATTGAGTAAAAAATTAAAAATTATGAATTAAAAATTAAAAATTGAGGAATTAGGAAAAAATTCTTAATTTTTAATTCATAATTTTTAATTGAACTACAGGAGGTTATTGAGTAAGATGCGAGCAATTGAGATAAAAGATGTTTCTTATGCGTATCAAGATATGCATTATAATGCCTTAAACAGAATGAATCTTGATGTCCATAATGGAGAGTTGGTTGTCCTCATGGGTAAAAGTGGTGCTGGTAAATCCACCCTTTGTCGGCTATTAAATGCCTTAATCCCAAAATTTTACAAAGGCAGACTTTATGGCACAGTGGAGGTTTTTAACGAACTGACCTTTGAAAAAGAGGTCTTTGAACTGGCAAAAGATATAGGGATGGTTTTTCAGAATTTTGAATCTCAATTATTCTCAACTAATGTCGAATTAGAATGTGCCTTTGCCCAGGAAAATTTCGGTGTCCAAAGGAATGAAATAGCCGATAGCATAAAAGAATCATTGTTTAAGGTGGGATTGACCGGGTTTGAAAAGAGAAACCCGTCAACACTATCTGGTGGTGAAAAGCAACGGCTGGCTATTGCCTCTGTTTTAGCTATGAAGCCTAAAATATTAGTCATGGATGAACCCACCACAGACTTAGACCCACTTGGGAAATCAGAGATTTTTGCCATCTGTGCCCTTTTAAAGGAAGAAGGAGTAACCTTAGTTTTAGTTGAGCATGAAATTGAGGTTGCCGGCTATGCGGATAAAATTATCCTGATGGATCAGGGAGAGATGGTTTTAGAAGGAAAACCGGATGAGGTATTACGAAAAATAAAACTTTTGGAAAAATGCGGCATACGACCACCTCAAATCCCAAGATTATTTCAAGAACTCCAATTTAAAAAGAAACTACCTCTAACTTACCAGGAGGCTTACCAAATATTTCTCCATGAGGACTGGCAAATCCCGGAAGGAAGATACAATGTCCTTAAATGGCAAAATACTAAGCGAATGGAAAAATACCAGGACTCTGTGATTGAAATAGCTGATTTAGAATATTTCTATCCTGATGGGAATAAGGTCTTAAACGGAATAGATTTGACTATCAGGCAGGGAGAGTTTGTGGCTATTTTAGGGCAAAATGGCTCCGGGAAAACCACACTTATTAAACATTTCAATGGCCTCCTCAAACCTACAAAAGGCAATATCCTTATTTCCGGTGTAAATACCCGGCGAAGAAAGGTATCGGATTTGGCAAAAGAAGTAGGGTTTGTTTTCCAGAATCCTGATTGTCAGATATTTGCCGAGACCGTTTTTGATGAAGTTGCTTTTGGACCCCGTAACCTCCTTGAAGTAGAAGAAAAAGAGATCTCAAAGCGAGTATATGATGCCCTGGGTGCTGTCCAATTAAATATCTATGGAAATGAAGACCCATTTGCCCTGACTAAAGGTGAAAAGCAAAAATTAGCTGTTGCCTCTGTGCTTGCCTGTATTCCAAAAATTTTAATCTTAGATGAACCAACCACAGGATTAGATTACCATGAAATCATCAGTATCATGAATCTTTTAGTAGAATTAAATAATCGGGGGCATACAATTATTATTGTAACTCATTCGATGTGGGTAGCGGCAGAATATGCCCAGCGGATTGTTGTTTTAGATAAAGGGAAGATTATTCTTGATGGGACACCGCGAATGGTTTTGAAAGAAGAAGATACCCTGAAAAAATCCCATTTGTTAGTTCCCGAAATAGTCAGTTTAAGTAATATGCTGAGTGATATGACATTATTATCTGTGGAGGAGTTTAAATTTTGTCTGTTGGATTAGCTGAAACTCGACATAGATTAAGTTTTACATGAAGTTGCAGAAATTATTTATCAATACCCAACCTATTCGGTTTTAAACTTAGTCGTTATCGAAATCCGTTGAGTATCACCAAGTTCTCCATACGGAATATATGCATAATCTAATTCAAATATATCTTTTATCTTAAATCCTACTCCAGCTGTCCAGCCATTATCGGTATCATTAGTTGAATTATACCCACCCCTTAATTTCAGGAGTGTCGTAAGGTAATACTCTGCTCCTAAATTGAATTTTATATTACTGGCTACTGATTTGCCTATGTCTAAGCTTAACAGTACATTTTTCTCTATTAGTTTATAAGATGCCCCTAATCTGAATATTAAGGGTAATTTTTCATTTTTCTCGATAAATTTCATGTTTTTTCCTATATTTTGAACTACAGCACCCAAGGTTAACTCAGTATCCTGAAATTTATATAATCCCCCAAAATCAAAAGCAAATTCGTTTGTTTTATCGTTTTCTATCTTCAAGTTAACTTGTTTAATATTTGCTCCCCACATTAACTCCTCAGTCAATTTTTGACCAAAACTAAGACAAAGAATACTATCCTTTGCCTCAAAGTTTGAGGTAAAATCTCCTGATGTATCCCGACCCACGATATCATCCGTTTTTAAGATTATCCCACTTAACCCAATCGCTCCCATCTCTTCTTCTAACGGCAAAATTGTTGATACAAACTCATACTTGATACCTTGAAACCAATCATTATGCATAAAATTAAACTCTAAGTCCTGAATTTGAGCTATTCCTGCCGGATTCCAATAAACAGCACTAAAATCATCCGCAATACCTGTAAATGCCTCACCCATAGCACAAGCTCTTGCCCCTACACCAAATTCTAATACCTGCCCAATGGTAGTTCCCGCCTTTTTATTAACCCCGGCATAAACATTTAAAGGAGACAAAAACACTAAAACAAGGATAGTAACAATCCACCCCTCTACCTCCCGCCAGCGGGGGATATTCCACCATCTGTTATAATTTTCTATTTTCCATTTACCGATTACCATTTACCTTTCCCTCCTTACCGATTACCATTAACCTTCCTTACCGAATTATGGCAATTTTACCTATTGCCTTTTCTCCGCCACTGCCAGAGGTGCTACCTCCCTCAATCACATAAATATAAACTCCACTGGCTAACTCCTCTCCATAACTATTTGTCGCATTCCAATCTTCATAGCCATCAGTAGAGGAATAATCATTTTCATAAACTAACTCCCCTGTAATCTTATATATTTTTATCTTCACATCATCCCTTAATCCCTCAAAAGTAATCTTATAATGTCCTTTAGACGGTTTAAAAGGATTTGGATATACCTTTACATTACTTAAAGCAGAGGCAGGAGATGATGGTAAAGCTACTATAAAGGTTGATAGTGTGGTGATAGTAGCCATAATCAGGTTATCAGAAATAATTGGGACTCCTGGAATCATCTCCCAGCAATTATTGTTTTTATTTAAACGGTAAATCCTAAGTTTTGTCTCATCCTCTGGTGAAAACCCTGTATCAGGATAGGTGATAAAAATAGTTAAAGTTGTAGTTGGTATTTGCTCTTTATTATCCATATTTATAGCTCCCAATTGCCATGCTGAGCTAATTGCCTTTTTAATCTTAGGGGTAGCTTGACCAAAATTAGTTACCGGTAATGAAAATAGGTTTATAATGGTAAAGGTTGTGGTTCCCTCAAAGGCATTACCGGGAGCATATACTTCAATTTTTTCAGTACCGGTAGTAAAACTTATAGTGCCAATATGTTCAGATAGATTAAAATACATAGTTGCAATCCTAATCCCATCTGATGTAGTTGACCAACTATCCCAAATATCAGCACCATTTTTAGCTCGGACTTGATAATAATATGTATTACCTATTTCTTTTCCAGTTATAGAATAATAAGTATCTATAATATTATCACTAACCGTTTTCCATGTATCCTCATTTTTCTTTTCTTGAAGTTCATAACAGGTTATTCCTGATTCCGTATCACTCCCTACAGACCAATTTACCCAATAACTTCCGGTAGTACCCACATCACGGTCAATATCACCTTCCTCGTATCCTTCAGTAATAGTGCCTATGTCCAGAGGTGGGGAGGTATCTTTCGTTGATGTAATACTACCTTGAATTGTAATTGTTGCCAAAGAGTAATTTATTCCATCACAGCTAAATGCCGTATAATAATAAATTTGGTCAAGGAGTAATCCCTCATCCGTAGTAGCAGTTCCCATATCTTTATAAAATGGCATTCCATCTGTAGGTGTTTGAGGGAAATGATAAAGGTTTCTAATTATCTCTACCCGGGCAAAATCTTTATCCTCAGGATTAGTCCAACTTAATATCGCCTTCCTGAATTCACCTTTAATCGTAAAACTACCTACCAATCCCGGAGGGGTAGTATCCGTTGCCGTTGCTTGGGCAAATACCGGCGATGAATAATTTGCCCCACCATCTGAGGCAAAGGCCGTGTAATAAGAAACAATCCCTATATTTTCTAATGTTTCAGTATAAGTAGCAATAGTTTGTGTGGTTGTGCCTCTAAAAATTTGTGTTCCTGAACCAATGTTTGTAGCATAAGTCCCCGTATTCCTTACAATAATAACCTCTGTAACTCGAGCATCTTGTGGAAATGTCCAGGTTAAAGTCATCTGGCGGTTATTCCCTGAAGTAGCAGTAAAACTACCTACATCAGTTAAAGTTCCCTTTGGATACCCTACAACATAGG
>JBDRHR010000066.1:0-4228 GCA_043816605.1 Nitrospirota bacterium | reverse complement strand
TAAGGAAACATAAGGTGTCGCCTTAATTCCTTTATCGGCATTTTTATAAAAATCTTCACTTTCTTTTCTTTTCTCTTTTTATTCTTCCACCTCTTTATACCTTATTTATCATTCACTTACTGAAGATGGGGAATTTCTGCTTCCTTAAAATTTCACTTGACTTTTATAATATAAGTATGGTATACTATAACTAAGATGAAAACAGGGTTATAAGTCCCTACCGTGTTCGTGATGCGATGTGTCGTTTTTGAGCTAGTAACTTTTTAAAGGGAGACTGACTCTTAGTGCGGAATGCAAACTACATTAGTATTAGCGTAGAAACACTAAGGCACTCACCCACTTTAAACAAAGGGTTCAAAAATCTCATCTGTCACACGGCATTGTGGTGGGGACTTTTTTAAAATGATAGATGTGCTTGTTAGACATATAAAAACAATTTCGAAAGGAACAAAATATATGGGCATAATCAATGCAAAGATATTGCTAAGAAATCCGAGGAAATCAGAGTTGGAGCCAGTTGAGGTTGAAACATTAGTAGATTCAGGTGCAGTCCATCTTTGTATCCCGGAACATATAAGGATTCAGCTGGAGTTAGATGAAATTGATAAGAAGGAAGTAACTTTGGCAGATGGGAGCCAAAAACTTGTTCCGTATGTTGGTCCTATTGAGCTTCGTTTCAAGAATCGTGTTGGTTTCGCTGGAGCATTAGTTATGGGTGACCAGGCTTTACTTGGTGCCATTCCGATGGAAGATATGGATTTGGTCATCATTCCAAAAACTCGAACATTAGTCGTAAATCCAAATAGTCCGAATATTGCGACATCAATAGCTAAGTAAATGCCTAACAAATCGCTGAAACTGACTCGCTTCGCTCGCAACTTAGCTCAGTCGTTATACTCTAAAGAATAATTTATATTAGAAGAGGTAAAGTATATGGGGAGGATTATAAGAAGGATTGAAATTGAGGGAAGAGAAGCTGTTGCCTTATTTGATACAGGTGCAGTGTCCACTTATGTTCGCAAGGATTATCTTATAAATAGCCCCAAAAAGATTGTTAGAGAACCTTATCATGTGGCTTTAGGTGGAAAGATGATAGAGATTAAAGAAATATGCTTAATTGGTGGAAGTATTGAAGGGCTTCCTTTTGATACAGAGGCAGTACCTATTGATGAAATAGGAAAAGCAGATGGTTGTGAGTTGGATGCCATTATTGGAGCAATAACTATGGAACAATGGGAAGTCAGAATTGACCCGAGGAGAGGGATACTTGATTTAGAAGGGTTAAAACGCCGTGAATTCACAGAATTTTGAGGAAAAGTAATTTGCAAGAGTGGAATTTATGTAAATATTCAGTTGTCAGGTATCAGCAGTCAGGTAAAATACGGCACTTGTGGGTGAAGAGCTGGGTAAAACCAGAAAAATCAAAGTAGTAGAGAATATTACGATAGTTCTTGTTTTTCTATCTCATATCTCTAACATTCTTACACTGATACCTGATACCAATTTGCAATCAAAAGTAAAACAATATGAGATTTTGGATTTTAGATTGGAGGAAAAATCCAAAATCCAAAATCCAAAATCTACACAGGTGTATTTGATGGAGATTATAGTTACCCATACCAATACAGACTTTGATGCCTTATCCAGCCTTATTTTAGCCTCCAAACTCTATCCTGAAGCACAACTTGTTTTACCCGGCTCATGTGAGCAAAATGTCCGCGATTTCTTAACCCAATATCCTCACGAATTTAATCTTAACAGGTCTAAACATATTAAGTTAGATAAAGTAACAAAACTTATTTTAGTCGATACCTGCCAATTAAGCCGTATAGGGAAATTCCAAACACTTACAGATGGGAAAATTCCCATTCATATTTATGACCATCATCCGACACAAGAGGGAGATATTAAGGGTGAATTAATGGAGATAAAAGAAGTTGGGGCAACTGCCTCTATTATCTTAGAGAAAATCAAAGAAAATAATCTCACCATTAGCCCCTTTGAGGCAACAATTGCTGCCTTAGGCATTTATGAAGACACAGGTTCTCTTACTTTCTCTACGACTACCTCTACAGATATTTTTGCCGTGGCATATCTTATTTCTTGTAATGCTGATTTATCTGTCATTGCCAGATTCCTGGAAAAGGAACTCACTTTTGACCAAATATTTATCCTTAATGAATTACTTTCCTCCCAGGAGGTCCATCAGATTGGTAACACAGAAGTGGTTGTAGCCAAGATAGAGATAGATAAATATGTAGGAGACTTATCTGTTTTGGTGCATAAGATAATGGATATGGAATCCATAGAGGTATTATTCTGTCTTGTAGCGATGGAGGAGCGGGTACATTTAATTGCCAGAAGCAGGACAAACAAGCAGTCTCGTCTGGTAGTAGATGTAGGTGAGATTCTGGCAGAAATGGGAGGTGGTGGACATAAAACTGCCGCCTCAGCTACAATTAAAGATTTGACACTGGATGCGGCTGAGAAGAGGTTGTTGGAAATACTCAAGGGAAAATCAGGCACGACAAGTGAGGCGATTATTTCAAGTGAATCGATTCCCTCAATGGAAATAATTACCTATCTTCATCCACGAAACCTGAAACATTTAATAAATAAAAATCTTACCCTACCAATTCAGGATACCTTGAAATTAGTCGGCAAGGTTGGCGATATGCTCAAGGTCAATGTGTATGTTGTAGGAGGATTTGTGAGAGACCTTTTATTAGGAAAACCAACCTTTGATGTGGATATTGTCGTTGAAGGAGATGGGATTGAGTTTGCTAAAAAATTAACTCAAATTACTTCCAGAGGTGATACCTCTTCAAGAGGTGATACCTCTTCCGTCTATTATAAAAGTCATAAAAGATTTAAAACAGCTACGGTAGTATTTACTGGAGGTATTACACAGAACACAGAACACAGAACACAGAATTCAGAACCCGTTATCTTCTCGAATAAATTTAAGGTTGATATTGCCAGCACCCGGCAAGAGACTTATGAACATCCAGCCGCTTTACCTACGGTAGTTACCGGTGGGATTGAGCATGACCTCCTCCGTCGGGATTTTACTATAAATGCTATGGCTATTCAACTTAATTCTGCACATTATGGGGACTTAATAGACTTTGTCGGTGCGGAAAAAGACTTAAAAGAAGGGGTGATTAATGTCCTTCACGATAAAAGCTTTATTGATGACCCAACCAGAATTTTTCGGGCGGTACGATTTACTTCAAGAGGTGATACCTCCTCCTCAAGAAGGAATTTTAAATTGGCTGACCGGACAAAAGAGCTAATTATTCAATCTGCGACTAAAGAATTGTTTGAACGCCTGTCAAATCAACGAGTGCGTAACGAATTTATCCTTATTTTAAATGACGACAATCCTGCTGAAGCCATTGCCCAATTACAGAAATTTGGTATCCTGAAGTATGTCCATTCCGCTTTACAATTTAAGGAAAAGGAGTTACTTCTTTTTAAGAAGATTGCCCATACCTTTTTCTACCTTGAACTTATTATTGGACATGAACCTTTAGAAAGATGGCTGATTTACCTGTTAGCCTTAATAGACAAATTAAGTAAGAAAGAGGCATTAGAGTTTATGCAGCACCTTAAATTTACTAAACTTCAACAAGAAACAGTCATCAAGGATAAAGAAAACTCCCTGATGTTAATGGATTTCCTTAAGTCCCATAAAGAACCTGCCGCAGGTGAACTTTACCAACAATTAACCGGTGTTCCTTTAGAGGTACTTGTATTTATTATGGCTAAGGTAGATGCCTTTGAGAATGAGGAAATAGCCACTCAAATAAAAAAGCATATAGTTTTTTTCCTGACTGAATTATCAAGGGTGAAAATATCTATCACCGGGAATGACCTTAAAAAATCAGGCATTAAGCCGGGACCTGTTTACAAGGAGATTCTGGATAAGGTTTTAGCCGCTAAATTAGATGGTAAACTGAAGACAAAAGAAGATGAGTTGAAATACATCAGTTATTGGTGGGAAAGTTGATAAAAGGGATCCAGGGTTCAAGGATTCAAGGGGTTGAGGGGTCAAGTGGAATAAGAGAAAACAAACACTCGAACCTTCGACAGGCTGTTACGAAATAGAAATTCTGTCCATTTACTCAAATATCTCTGGAAATGACCATAGCCTGTCTGCAAAACTTATTCCTTCAAAAATCTCCATTACAATATAAAATTCTCAAAACATAACCAAAATGAATAA
>JBDRHR010000065.1:0-10914 GCA_043816605.1 Nitrospirota bacterium | reverse complement strand
GGGTAATTGTTCAGTCAGTTAAAAATTTTGTAGTATAAATAACTGTAAATTGTAAAATGGATAATGAAAAATTGAAAAATTACAGCATTTCGCATGGTTTACCATCTTTTATTTACGCATTCTCATTTTACATTTTTCATTTTACAGTATCCATTTTACAGTATTTCATCCCTTATCTTTGAGTAACATGTTGTCAACCATAGACTTATAAAGACAGAAAAAGATGTGGGTAAGGATAAGCCTTCAAAGGGGGAATATGGCACAATCCCGTTTTATTCCCCCTTTGAAGGGGGTTAGGAGGATGTTCTTCTTGCCCGGTCAAAAAATAACCCCGCGTAATTGACCTATTACGATCTAACTACCTATTATTCCAATATTCCGTCATTCCATTTTTGATTGCAACTTGGTATGAGGCATTACGATATCGTTGAGGTATTCGAGAAATTCGTGAACTCTTGTTCCACAAAGAAAAACAATACCCTTTGAAAAAACTTTACCCCAAAGACATCTAACAAAAACAATGGTTTATCTTTTTATGATAATGCTAATTAAAGAAATTCCCCCCCCAGAGGGAAATAAAGAATAAGAAATTAACATTCGCAGGTTTTAGAAAGGAATCCAAATAATTCCATTCTTTAGAGCGAAACAGAGGGAAGAACCTCAAAATCTGGCTTTAACCCTGAAACAAATCACGGCTAAAGCTGGGTTAGTTATATTGCCAGCATCTTCGCCATAAAGGGTGGAGTTAGTAGAAATCTGAGCAATTTTTCTCAAAGATTGAGAAGGTGTGGAAAAATTAACTTTTGGGGTATTTTAGGGTTCGTAAACGCTTGAAATTATTAGGGGTGAATTTGGGGTGGTGTCCTTGAATAGCTAACTTGTGTAAGATAAGGGGATAAATTCATTTTAAATTGCAAATTTAGCATTTTAAATTTAAAATTTAAAATTTGCAATGATAAATTTATAATGAATAATTCCCCTTTTTATACCTTTTTCAGATGCCTCACCATAACTAAGCTATAACGGGATACCATCCGAATTTGGAGAAATTGAATTTTTTCATATCTTCTGAGGGGTTACGGTGAGAAAGTGAGCAGGTGAGAAAGTGAGAAAATGGGAAAAGCTCACTTTCAAACCTGCTCCCGTAGGAAGTATTCCCCTGTAAGAAAGGACTCGTTTGGCTATTTGTTTAAATGCAGGAACGGCTACTTGACTGCCCCAGTATGTCCCCTTGGGTTCATCGACCACGACTAAGATGATAAATTTGGGGTCATCGGCAGGAAGATAACCAATAAAAGAGGCAATAAATTTATCTTCACTA
Organism: Nitrospirota bacterium; assembly: GCA_043816605.1. GTDB lineage: Bacteria > UBA9089 > CG2-30-40-21 > CG2-30-40-21 > SBAY01 > JBDRHR01. The sequence goes on along the minus strand of JBDRHR010000065.1, from coordinate 9,593 downwards.
TATCCTCCCGAGGCGTCAACCTTTTGAGCAGTTCCGGTTTTCCCTGCAATCTCATACCCATTGATTTGTGCCAATTTCCCGGTTCCATCAGTTACTACCTTTTTTAAAATCTGAGTTATTTTATAAGCTAACTCAGAAGAGGTAACCTGTCGAACTGGAGAGGGTTTAAATTTTTTGATTATTTCTCCTTTTGGATTTCTAATAGCCTTAATAATCAATGGTTTCATCAAAACTCCATTATTAGCGATAGCGGCTACAGCCGTAATTAATTGTAATGGAGTAACTGATATTCCTTGCCCAATAGCTATATTAGGCTTAGAAAGTTTAGACCACGCCCTTATGTTAGGCAATAACCCTTTTTCTTCCCCACGAAAGTCAATGCCGGTAGGTTCATTCAATCCAAATTCTAAAATCTGGGAATAAAATTTTCTTTCACTTAATTTTTGAATACATTGAGCTACCCCTACATTACATGAATTGGCAATTATTCCCTCAAGATTTAAACTCCCATGCGGCTCATGGCAATGTATAACATGGCTTCCTACTTGAATCTCTCCAGAGCAAAAATACATTTTATCCGGGTCAATTAATTTCTCTTTTAATAGAGTTGCCGCGGTAATTATTTTGAAGGTAGAGCCAGGTTCAAAAACATCGGTAATAACCCTATTTTTAAATTGATCGAATGAATATTTATTAAAATAATTTGGGTCATAAGAAGGTTGGACTGCTGAGGCTAATATTTCACCTGTCTTTGGATCCATCACAATTATTGAACCACCCTTAGCCTGATATTGACTGCAGGTCTTTTTCAACTCTATCTCTGCGTGATGTTGGATAATCTCATCTATGGTTAAAATAATGTCATTTCCATTTGATGCCTTGGTGATGTAGTTACTTTTTGGGGATAGAATAGTGCTTCCTTTACCATCCCTTACGACCTCTAATTTATTAATTCCGCCTCTTAAATCTCTATCATGGGTTAATTCAATACCCTCTAATCCCTTATTATCTAATCCGGAAAAACCTATTACCTGTGCGGCTAACTCATTTTTAGGGTAAAATCGCTTATACTCTTTGAGGAAAGCGATACCTTTAATATTTAATGCACTTATTTTTTGTGATTGTGTATTAGATATCTTTCTTTTTATCCAGACAAAACCTGCCTTAGAGGTTAATTTTGCATAGACAGTCTTTGGATTAATATTTAATATATGTGCTAATTTAATAGCGGTTGTATATGGAGTTTGAATTTCTTTAGGTTCGGCATAGACAGAATCTACTTCAATACTAATGGCTAATTCTTTTAAATTTCGGTCAAATATGGTGCCTCGGGCTAATTCAACTTGAATGATTTTAACGATTTCGTTATCGGCTTTTGCCCGCATTTTATTAGCAAGGATAAATTGGAGGTAAAACAGTCTGCAAATCAGGAGGAAACAAATAAGTGAGATAATGCTAATAAGAATGAAGATTCGTTCACGGTATGATTTTATAATCAAGATATTCCCCCCAGTATCAGAAGAGCAGAAGAGCAGAAGTAGATAGGGACAATAATATCTTTAAAATTTATCTTCCGCTCTTCCGCTCTTTCATGGAGCCGGCGAGAGGAGTTGAACCTCCGACCTACTGATTACGAATCAGTTGCTCTACCACTGAGCTACACCGGCATGAAGTACAGAACACAGAGTATAGAGCACAGAATACAGACTATATTATCCTCTATTGTCTGTGCTCTGTGTTCTGTACTCTGTATTCTGACTAAAAACTGGTGGCGGGACCCAGAGTTGAACTGGGGACGCACGGATTTTCAGTCCGTCGCTCTACCAACTGAGCTATCCCGCCAGGTAAGAAAGTTTGTAAAGTTTGTAAAGTTTATAAAGTTCGTAAAGTTTTTCACTTTCTACTTTATCAACTTTATAAACTTTACAAACTTTACACTTACTGTAATTCAATGGATGTTTGCGTCCTGAAAGTCATATTTACTCCCACTGTCTTTTCTTCTTCCCCTATTTTTGTCTTATAGTTTGCTTGTATCAGGGCATTCATTCCTAAATTGGTGTTAATTAATTTACCTTCCTGGTATGCAAAAATCATTTTCCCTTTGCCACAAACCTGTCCATTAAAATTAACAGGTGAGGTAATTACAGATGCATCTGGTAATAGTTGTTGTGATAATATATCAGGTTCTTTTTCAGTCAAGGTCATTGTTGTCTCTAAGGCTATTTTGACGCACTCAAGCCCTTTTATTTGTGTGAATTCTTCAATAGTATAGGTACATTTTCCATGAGTAGTTCCCAAAAATGGTATATTATAATTTAGCTCATGAATCCAGGCATCACCCATTTTCATTTCTTCTATTGGCAACCTTTGATAATTTCCTTCTATTGAATTTATCATATTTTTTTCAAAATCATCCTTAAATTTCCGAATAATTTCATCTTCCAAATGAACTTCTTGTGATGATTGAGCTAATATTTCCTCAAGAATTTTATCTATCCCTTCTATGCCTAATAAAGAACCGTCCTTAGTTATTTTTATGGTGAACTTTTTCCCTTCTATGAAGTCAAGGAATGGTTTTTCCTCTGCCAGAGGTAGCACCTCTGTCACAGGGTTACCTATTTTAATATCCTGAGTAAAAGAATCATAACTAATTTCTATATCAGCTACCCCTGAGTCATTAACTCCTACAACTTTTTGAGTAAGCATATAAATTGTCTTTGCATTTATCTCTATCGGAGAGGAATCTTGCCCCGTTGAGTCTTGCCTCGTTATGGAAGAAGTGCCTGAATTTTCTATGCCGGTTAGCGTACCCCTTTGAAAGGGGGTAACCATGTCGGTTAGTGTAACCGTTCCTTTAGAAACAGTAGCGACTTTATATTTTAGAATCTCGCCCTGCGTATGTTTATATTGTAGTCGGACACTTTTTTCCTGAGGGAGGCAACCACCGACAAATACTGTTATTAATAAAATCCACAAGGTAATCCATTTTTTCATCATTTAACTCTAAATCCTTGAAAAGGTTGAGGTTAAGGTTAAGGTTGAGGGATTTTGCTCAACCTCAACCTTTCCCCTTTTCCCTTATTTACACCGCAACGCTTAGCTCTTTTTAGCCAAATCAAAAGCCTCATGTAATGCCTTGACAGCTTCTTCTGCCTGGTTTCTTTTAATAATACAGGAAACTTTTATTTCAGAGGTACTAATCATATCGATATTAATCCCTTTTGATGCCAGAACGGAGAACATTTTAGATGCTATTCCGCAATGACTTCGCATACCCACACCTACAATAGACACCTTGGCTACATTATTATCAGAAATTACTCCACCTGCCCCTATCTCATTAGATACCTCTTCCATGATTTGAACTGATTTAGCTAAATCAGTATTAGTAACTGTAAAAGAGATATTATTGGTTTCACCGGTTGTAGAGGCACTTTGGACAATCATATCGACATTAATGTTTTTCTCACTTAACACAGAAAATATCTTTGCGGCCATACCTGGTTTGTTGGGTACATTTGAGACCGTAATTTTTGCCTCATCAAGATGTGAAGTTACTCCACTGACTAATATATCTTCCATATTTGCTACCTCCTCACAAACTATTGTGCCAGGCAAGTCATTAAAACTTGACCTGACATGAATTTTGACACCGAATTTTTTAGCCATCTCCACTGAGCGTGCTTGTAAAACCTTTGCCCCGGCACTTGCCAATTCTAACATTTCTTCATAAGCGATTAATTCTAATTTGCGAGCTTCAGGAACAATCCTCGGGTCAGTGGTATAAACACCGGCTACATCGGTAAATATTTCACAAATATCCGCATCTAATGCCGCAGCTAAAGCTACCGCTGTGGTATCAGAACCTCCTCTACCTAAGGTAGTAATATTCTGGTCTTCGGTGATACCCTGAAATCCAGCTACAACTACTACTTTACCTGCGTCTAATTCTTTTAATATGCGGTCAGTAGATACTTTTTGAATCTTGGCTTTTGTGTAAGCATTAGTGGTTAAAATTTCTACCTGTTGAGCGGTTAAAGAGACTGCAGGACAACCCATAGAAATCAAGGCAATACTCAATAATGCACAAGAAATCTGCTCGCCGGTGGATAACAGCATATCCATCTCTCGTTCATCAGGAAATTGAGTAATTTCATGGGCTAATTTGATTAACTCATCTGTGGTATCGCCCATCGCAGATACTACAACCACTATTTGGGGTTCTTTTCCCTTAGCCTTTATTATCTGCTCGGCTACTTTTTTTATTCGTTCCGGACTACCAACAGATGTCCCACCGTATTTTTTAACTACTATCCCCATCTTATTCACCCCTTATCAAGATTTTAAGTATACATTAATAAATGATAAATGTCAATCATTTTTTTATCCTTTCAACACTATATTATGGTAATGGGTCAGTTATTGGTGGGAATTATTTGAACTATGTTCTGTTATCTGGTAGATAGCAACATTTTTTATTTCTGATTGCAACTTGGTATAAATGCTTGCATAGAGTGTTGTTCATGGTTTTATTCAAGTCATAGGCAAAGCATAAGTTGCAATAATTCTTATAGATTATGCCACTCATCCACAGTTATTTCCTTTTCCAATACTTCGCTCAATTCCTGGAGCAGAACCTTGATTTGGGGGACAGAATACTCTGGATTATTTGGAATAGTCAGCGTGTATTCTCCATATCTCATATAGAAATGGCGGCTACCTGGTTCAGGATTACTAAATCCTAACATCTTCACCTTTCTTATGAAATCTCGGCGTTTACATGGACCCCATTTATACTAAATTGCAATCAAAGATATAAAAATGATTTTGGATTTTGGATTTTGGATTTTGGATATGAGATTCCCCAATCCAAAATTTAAAATCCAAAATCTAAAATCTCATATTGTTTTACTTTTGATTGCAACTTGGTATTAGGCATAAATTAGTTCTCTTTCAACTTTTGGATTCAGGTCAATATTGTTTATTACTGGAAGTCTATCGCCATGCCGAATCTTTACAAGCATCCATCCCTCCAGGATAGAATAAAGTTCCTTCTGGCATTCATAAAGAGTCTGGCCAAAGGCAATCACACCAGGACAAAGAGGTATTTTTCCTGTATAAGACCCATCCTCTAATTTCTCATATACAGCCTTACTTATCGCATTTTCTAAATATTCTCTCAACATTGTCTCTTACTCCTTATCAAAAACCTTTACTAATCATACATTAATAAATGGTAAATGTCAATTATTTTTTATCCCCTTATGTAATCCCTCAGTTATCAGTTTTATAAATCCGAAATTCGAATATCGAAATACGAAACAATGAAGGAAAATCCGAAAATGGAAAATACGAAACAAATTCAAGATTCTAAATTCAAATGAGCAAAACAACAACCCTTTTTGTGAATGTTCCTTGTTTTGAACATTTGTATTTTGGTCATTCGATATTGTTTCGGATTTCGAGATTCGGATTTTCCTTTTGATGAATTTTCTACTCGATAACTGAGAAGGTGTGAAAAAATCGATTTTTTAACGATATTTAAAAAATTTCTGCCTGCAAATACTTAACTTACAAACTTTATTTTATCCGAATTTCAATTTTTTCACACCTTCTGAGGCATTACCCCCTTATAAAATAATCCATTAAGGTATATCCCTTTTCAAAATGAAGCAGGCTATTTTGGGGAGATAATTCATTGTATGAGGTTATATTATCCGGTGTGATATTATAGCCAAACAGGAGAAATGGAACCTCATCACAGGTATGTGTTTTTAATGAAACGGGTGTTGGGTGGTCGGTTAAGGCTAAAATCCTTACTTTACCTTCGAAGTTTGGCAGTGCTTTGACAATAGTACCTACAGTCATTGAATCAAAGTCTTCAATTGCCTTAATCTTTGCTTGCAAATCACCATTATGACCTGCCTCATCCGGCGCCTCTACATGGACAAAGACAAAATCCTTATTCTCTAACGCTGTCAGGGCATACTCAGCCTTACCCACAAAATTTGTATCAAGATACCCGGTTGCTCCGGGGACATTAATGATTTCTAATCCGGCATATTTTCCCATGCCTTTAATCAGGTCAACTGCGGAAATAACCGCTCCACTAAGACCAAATTTTTGCTCAAAAGTAGGTATTTTTGGAGGCTTTCCTTGCCCCCATAACCAGATCATACTTGCAGAGTTTTTATTTTCTATTCTCCTTTTTTGATTAATCTTATGGTTTTCTAAAAATTCTTGTGAGGCAAACATTAATTCGCGAATAATTTCAGACCCAGGACCGGTTGGTAGGTAGGATTCATAGGGTTTTCCAGTGATGTCGTGAGGTGGAATACAGGTAAGGAGGCAGGAGGCAGGAGGCAGGAGGCAGGAAGCGGTTATCAGTTGTTGGTCTTTTATCACCATTAAATGGCGATAACTAACTCCCGGGTAAAATTTGATTTTGGGACCTCCAAGTTTTTTGTCCAGGAACTCAATTAATTCTTTAGCCTCACGGGTTGAGATATGCCCGGCACTGTAATCCGTTAGAATTTTTCCCTCTACCGTTACCAGATTACATCTGAAGGCAATTTCGTCCTCTGATAGTTTAACCTCCATACTTGCGGCTTCAAGGGGTGCCCGACCAGTGTAATATTTCCCAGGGTCATAGCCCAACACAGACAAATTAGCTACATCACTGCCTGGTGTCATTCCTTCAGGGATGGTTTTAATCATGCCCACAACCCCATTTTTGGCTAAGTAATCTAAATTTGGGGTATTAGCTACCTGAAGCGGTGTTTTCCCGTCTAACTCATTGATGAGGTAATCCGCCATGCCGTCACCGACTAATAAAATATATTTCATAATCATGCTCCCTTATTTTTAATATCCAAGCACCTCTACCACTTTTTCCAATTTTGCAGGAACAATTGTAGGTTGAGTGGCAACTTTGATAGCCCTATCCGGGTCTTTTAATCCATGCCCGGTAAGGATACAGACTATAATCGGTAATCGGTAATCGGTAATCGGTAATCGGTTAAAATATCCTTGTTTATTCAACTTAATTATCCCTGCCACCGATGCCGCAGATGCCGGCTCAACAAATACCCCTTCCAGTGATGCCAACATCTTGTAAGCCTCAATAATTTCTTCATCCGTTACTTTATCAATCAATCCACCTGATTCATCTCTTGCCGCCTCTGCTTGTTTCCAGCTTGCCGGGTTGCCAATTTTGATGGCGGTAGCAATTGTTTGGGGGTTTTCAATTATCCTTCCTTCGACAATGGGTGCCGCCCCTGCGGCTTGAAAACCAATCATCTTTGGTAAATCGTTTATCTTCCCTGCCTGCTTGTATTCCTTGTATCCCTTCCAATAGGCGGTGATATTTCCGGCATTACCAACTGGAATGGCATGGTAATCCGGGGCTTTTCCAAGCACATCGCATATCTCAAATGCCCCGGTCTTCTGTCCCTCAATACGGTATGGATTGATGGAGTTGACTAATGTAATTGGGTATTTAGCCGTAATTTCGCGCACTAAGTTCAAGGCATCATCAAAATTTCCTTGCACGGCTAAGACCTTTGCCCCATGCATCAGTGCCTGAGCCAGCTTACCTAAGGCAATTGCCCCTTCCGGGATTAACACCACGCAATCCATTCCTGCCTTAGCCGCATAGCAGGCGGCTGAGGCAGAGGTATTACCGGTTGAGGCACACATTACTGCCTTTGAGCCTTCCTCCAATGCCTTGGAGATAGCCATGGTCATCCCACGGTCTTTGAAAGAGCCTGTTGGATTCAGCCCCTCATACTTCAGTAAAACCTGTAGGTTGCCACCGATTGCCTGACTCAGATTTTTAGCCTCAATTAAAGGTGTGTTACCTTCCTTTAAGGTTATTATTGGAGTCTTATCATTCACCGGTAAAAAATCCTTATATTCAGTAATTATCCCTTGCCAATCGTTCATCTTCTTTCCCCCTTTTCATAGAAATAAAGGTAATCGTTCAGGTGTTATACTACACCCATCACCTATTACCTATTACCCATTTTGTCTTTTGCATTTCTTAATATTATATTCTTTAATCCTTTTCCAATTGCCTCCTCACTTGGCAATTTAGTTTTATATTCTGCTACAAATATCTTATTTTCCAAATCACCCAGAGCATAGTGAACCTCTTCCTTACCTTTATACTTACAGACAATCAAGCCTACGGGTGATTTTTCCCAGGGATATTTTTTATTCTCTCGATAATAATTGAGATACTTATTCATTTGTCCAACGAATTCGCTTTTGAATTTACCCATCTTTAAATCCACCAAAATAATGCAGGGGATACCTCGATGATAAAACTCAAGGTCAATACTATGAATCTCCTGGTCAATTATAATCTTACGCTGGCGACCTGCAAGAGAAAAATCAGGACCAAATTCCAGTAACAATCTTTGGACATCAACTAATAATCCTTCTTCTAATTGCTTTTCACTATAGCCGGTTTGAAGTTGAAGAAAATCAAAATTATAAATATTTTTAAAGACTTGTTCAGGAAGAAGAGGTTTTAAAGGAAGAGGTTGGATTATAGATAATTTATCTTCTTTCAAGGTTCTTTGATATAAGTTGTTTTTGATTTGGTGACTTAATTCTCGAACACTCCAATTATTTTGTACGGTTTGTATTTCATAGAACCGGCGAACTTGCTTATCGTCTATGTAAATTAATTCTACTATATGTGACCAACTTAATTGTTCAGACACTGTCTGAACAATTGGATATATTTTATAAAACTTCACCATATAATGTAATACCACTTTAGTAATGCCTAAATCTTTTGCAAGATTTGCAATTACCCTCTTGCCATAACCTGCTCTATCTCTATGTTCTAATTCCCCCCGAAATACCCGTTCTCCTATTTGCCAATATGTTTGCACTCGCAGATTATCCACAGCTTTATATGCCTGATAAGTAGCTTTCTCAAGCAAACTGCGAATATCTCTTAAAATTTCATTATAGCCTTCTACGGTGTCTATTTGTTTCTTAGTTGTTATTAATTCTTTTATCACATCTTTACTCCTTTGGGGAAAATGGTATCACAGGAAAAAATAGAGAGTCTGTAAGCATTCAGTAATCAGGTGTCAGCAGAAAGCCAAAAATCATAAAAATCAAGGCACCTGCTAAATTATAATTCGATATGGCTATCTTGATGTGATATTCTATCCCTCTTAAAGCCTGATACCTGAATGCTTACTTTCTACCGATATTTCGTTCCTACGGAACTTATTGATTTGTCTATGGTTATTGTTTCTACCGATATTATGTTCCTAACGGAACGATTATTTTCCAGCAATTCTCGGTGAATTTATAACTCATTGTAATTGCTTGAGTTAGTCCCTCATGAGAAAAATATTTTTCGTAAGTATTCAGTAAAGTGGTTAAAGGGAAAATGAAGTCTTTCCGATAAAAGGTTATGGTTAGGAAGCCTGTATGGAAGTTGGGATTAGGAAGTTAGTGTGAAACGGAGGAAACACCAATTTCATAACCCCTAAACTAAACTGGTATCATAACCTTAACCCCTTTACCTTTTTAGCTGCATGGTTATACCACTTCACTGAAAGTTTACC
>JBDRHR010000064.1:0-3339 GCA_043816605.1 Nitrospirota bacterium | reverse complement strand
CCAGCATTTCGGGGTCCGGGGCCTCAACATTTTCCGGCACATCAGGGATGCGCGGGACCTTGATTAAAATACAGCCATTGCTTGCATAGGTGTAATCACCCTTAGAATATGGCGATTTTAAAGCCTCATTTAATGCACCTTTGCAGAATTTTATAAGCAGGTTTTTATCCATGTGTGTTCTTATCCTTCCCGATCTTCTCAATCGACTCATCCAGAATTACCCCCATTCCATCGCAATATTTACATTCAATTAGTGGTTCATTTATTCTTGATATCAGATCGTTAAGATATTTGTCGATGTTCTTTTTTAAGTCTTGGTGGTCTTTACCTCTGAAACAAGGTATCGGCGTATATCCCTTGTAGTTTTTAGGGTAATATGTCATTTCAAATACCTTTTTTACAACCCTGTTTTTTACCAAAGAATGAGCGTATCTCCTTTTCCGGTATGACCTACCTCTGGCGTTTTTTATTTCTCTTTGTGTTTCTATCGGCGTTGCCAACGGTATAACCTTTGCGACCTCAAAACAGAAATTATAATCAGATGTTATTTGTGCATATCTTAGGTCAATGTGTTGCTTGACGTATTGACGAATGATATTGTAAGTATCTTCCGAAGACATGGCGCTCGGCAGGGAGGGAAGCACTACCCACGGGAAAACTATCTTGTCAATCGTTTGATGGATTATTTTGTCCATACCCAATTCGTATGTTTTTTCGCTACTCCAGAAAGTTTGCCGAACCGTGTATTTAAAATCAGGCTCAACTTTTATTTCAGGTATTTCAAGAATGACGGTAAACGAAAAATCAACTGGCTCGATTTTTGGTTCCTGCAGATCACTCTTTAATTCATAAAAAGTTTGTAAATGCTTAAACTCATCTTTCCATTGACAAGATTTGCCATCTTCATCCAAATCCATAACCTCATCTTTAGGCATAACCTTGGGAAGTTCAAAACCTTCGGTGAATGGCAGGTCTTCTTTAAGTTCATACCGGTGATTAATGTTCGGTTGCAAAACTCTTTTCTCGACAACCATTACCTCTGATTCAACAAAAAACCATGTTGGCTCAAAGGTCTTTTTGGGGTTTTTACCATTAAATAGAAGGCTAATTAAGTTTTTGGAATAAGAACTATTTTCATCCCTCCCTTGAACATAAAAACCATTATTTGTTTTAACTCCAATTACTTGAAGCATATTATTCCTCCTTCCCAATCCGCTCAAGCAACTCATCAAACGCCTTCTTGTTATCCGGTGACATCTTTTCGTCTTTGGCCGCAAGATACTTTAATACCTTGATTAGTAATGGTTTTAGTGGTGTCATCCTACATCTCCATACATTAAATCGCTGAAAGTCATACTCGGTCCATCAAAATATGCTGAGAATTTCCCTATTCTGTTATTTCTGTTTTTCAAGATGTAAAGAGCAGCCTCTCCACTATCAATTCCCTCTTCACGCAAAAGACCAATTACAATATCGCTATCTTGTTCTAAGCTTCCAGACTCTCTAAGGTCAGTAAGCTGAGGAACTTTGCTTGCCCTTCCTTTTAAGTCTCTATTAAGTTGAGACAGCACAATAAAAGTCAATCCATATTCAAGAGCCGCAAGCTTCATAAATCGACTAAGGCTTGCTATTTCACCCTCACGATTATAAAATTTCCCTGTTGCTGACATAAGCTGCAAGTAATCCAGAATAACAACATTCGGCTTAATTTTCTCAATATCTTGTCTTAACCCAACCTCATTAATGCGCACCTTTTCTTCTAAAAATAAGGGTAAGCTCTTCATGCTATCAGCAGTATCCAAAATATTTACTAATTTATCCTCAAGACCTTTACCTGTCCTGAATTGATTAGTAGGATAAGATGTTTTGGCACTTAAAAACCTACGACCAAGCTCTGATAATCCCATTTCAAGCGATACTCCAAGCACTGTTTTACCTGTCCTGGCTACGCTTGTAGCAATACCCCAAGCCATTGCACTCTTACCTGATCCTGGCCTACCGCAAATAATCCACATCTCCCCAGGGTAAAGACCACCTCCTGTTGCGTTATCTAATACTCTTAACCCAGTAGTTATGCCTCTATGCTTCTCAGGATCGTCCATAACCTCTTTCAGATCCCACAATGTACGCTTTAATACATCCTCTAAAGACACAAGTGTTGACTTAGTTGGTGCTACTGCCTCAGTTTCTGCCTTGGCCTTTTGAATTTTAGCCAGAATATCATCGGAGGTAGTTCCAGGCTCTTTCGCTATCATAAAAATTTCTGAAATAACTTCGGTCAATTTTCTAAGACTTGCTGCATCCTGAATTTTCTGAATATATCTAATAGCCAGTTTGTTAAAAGCTTCTTTGCGGGTAACATCAAATAAAATAGGCTCAAACCGAGTTAAATCGGCCAAATAAGGGATGGTTTTGTAATCAAATTTTTTACCATTATTTTTTAGTTCTCTTAAAACATTAACTGCAGTTATAGGCATACCGGCTGCAATTATCTTTTGGCAGGCTTTTATTATATCTTGGTTTTGATAATCGTAGAAAATATCAGGACTCACGTCATAGAACATTCCGCTATTTAGGCAGATACAAAGAAAAGATTTCTCAGCGTCTATGTCCCTTGGAATTTCAGGTAAGGATTTTATAGCCATCGTCTTGTGCCATTATATCTGAGATTGATTTGGATTTAGGTAGTTGATCTTTTAAGGGGAATATCCCTTTCCAGCCGTTTTCGATACTTTGTTCAATTAATGCCTGAGCTATTTCAGTTTTCCCTTTGCTTATATCGCTAATTTTTTTAATAAGTAACTCTTGAGCCCTTTTTGTCATAGTTCCTTTGAGCTTGTTCCTATGCTCTTTAAAATCTTGCCAAAGATCCTTAGAAATAAAATCAGGCAAAACAATAAAATTTTTTTTCTTTTGTATAGTTTCTTTATTATTTCTTTTGTGGGTCCCATTATTGGGACTATCTAATAGTCTCATCTTTGGGACTACCTTAGTCCCATTATTGGGACTAGTCCCTTTAATGGGACTATCTATCCACTGTGAATAATCCTTGTTAATCCAGATAGTTGAAGGTTGCCTGGTCCCATTATTGAGACTACCCAATATCTTTTTTGATATTAAGGCTTGAATGTGCATAATTACCCTAACTCTTGGGATACCGGTAGCTTTGGCTATTTGGCCGTAACTAATTCGATCCGATTTTTTACCAAAACCATAAGTCTTTCTAATTATACAAAAGACTATTCTTAGTTCTTGCCCAGGAATACGTTTTAATGAAATAGCTTCCAAGAGTTCATTGGCAATTTTGGTATAACCATTTTCACACTGAGGTGAAGCCAC
>JBDRHR010000063.1:0-4944 GCA_043816605.1 Nitrospirota bacterium | reverse complement strand
TAAAATACATCACGGTACGGATAATAAGTGTCAGGAAATTATATGTATCCCGAATGGGTCTTATCTTAGATTTGCCCTGTCGCTCGAGGTAATCAATGGGGATAAATTTTACTAAATAATCATTAGTAAGCATTGCCAGGGTAATGGTGGTGGTAAAGGAAAATCCATTTGGTAGGAGATTAAAGAATTTTACGGCTATATCTTTTTTGAAAACCCGCAGACCTGAATTTAAATCGGGTATTTCAACCTCAGTTAAATAATTAGCCAAACGGTTCAAGAAGAATTTAGCTGGTCTTCTCGTTAACGGTATTTTCTGTTTATTCCGTGCCCCTACCACCATATCGTATTCGCCAATATATTTAATTAGCTTAGGCATTTCTGAAACAGGGTAGGTGCCATCAGCATCGGTAATCGCGATGGTGTCGTATTTAGCCTTTCTAATGCCGGTTTTCAAAGAGGCGCCGTAACCTCTATTTTTAGGATGTTGAATTAACACTACATCCTTTTCCCGGGCAATATTAACCGTATTATCGCAAGAGCCGTCATCAACTACAATTATTTCATACTCATGGCATTTCATCTTTTCTTTGAGTTCGTCAATTAAAGCACCAACACCTTTTTCCTCATTGTATGCCGGAATAACAATACTTATTTTTTCCATCTTTAGTTTTTATTTCCCAAGTAGAATTCAGGTAAATGGTAAATGGTGAATGGTAAATGGTAATTGGTTAAAGGGTTACCGATTACCAATCACCATTTACCATTCACCATTTACCTTCCTAAATAGTTACCTCTGATTTATAATAGTCAACCACTTTATTTCGCCCTGTTCTTTTAGCTTCATAAAGGGCTTTGTCTGCACACTTAATCAAATCTTTTTGATTGATAGCATGAGCAGGAAATGTGGATACACCTACACTGATAGTCACCGGTGAGGTAATTTTCAGCCGATATTCATCCTCCGGAGTAAATATATTCTCTTCTACCTCTTTTCTTATTCGTTCTCCTAACAAAAAGGCATTTTCATTAGGGGTTCCAGGAACAATAATGACAAATTCTTCTCCTCCATAACGGGCGATTGTATCTGTCTGCCGAATCTGGAAATTTAAGAGCATAGCTAATCTTTGTAGCAGATTATCCCCTTCCTGATGTCCATAGGTATCATTAAATTCTTTAAAGTGGTCAATATCTATCATTAGTAAGGATAAAATCTGATTGAGTCTTTTACATCTTTGGAGTTCTTTGGTTAATGTTTCCTGGAAATAGCGGTAATTATAGAGTCCTGTTAAACCATCAGTGATAGCTAATCTTTTTATTTCCTCATGTAACCAGGCATTATTTATTGATAGCGAGGCCCGGGAACTAATCAAGGTTAAAAATTGTAGGTCATCCTCTTTAAATTCCATTGGTTGAGAATATCCACAGATAAAAACACCTATCGCTTTCCCCTGGATATTTAAAGGGACTAAGACTAAAGAGAATATTTTCTTATCTATCAGGAAAGAGTAATCTTGAAATTCGGGTTTACTTAAGTCATTGACAACTAAAAGATTACCGGTTTTAATTACTTTACTTAATAAATTATCTTCGAGCTTTTTTTTGTCTGAATGAAGAACCTCTGGAGGTAGGCTTCCTCTACTTACCTTAAATTTTAATTCCTTGCTTTGTTTATCAGATAAGTTAATCATGGCAAAATCTGTCTTTAAGAATTTTTTTGTCACCTCAATAATAATATCCAACTCATCTTCTAAACTTAAACTTCTACCTATTTTCAGAGAAAGATTATAGATTTCATTTAACATCCTGTTTTTTTTGTCAATCTCTTTTAAATTTCCTTTAAGTCTTTGAAGGAGATTGTTAAGTTTTTCCCTTTCTAATTCTAATTCTTCACTCTGGATTTTAATCTCCTGGGAAAAATAAATACTAACCCCTGTTATAGCAAACAGAAGTGGAATTTTACTTAAAAGAACAGATAAAATTACCCGGTATGAGGGTTCAGTTAAAACCCCAATCAAAACATATAGTAAAGTTATACATACAGTTACTAAGAAACACTTTATGGGTTTGTAATAGGTTGAGGCAAACATAATCACTATAAAATAAAGGAGGAAAAAATCACTTTGTAATCCCTCAGTTAAGTAGATAATGCCTGTAATGAAAACGATATCCAGGGTACTCTCGGCATGACATATCTGGTGTCCTTTACCATCTTTCCATTTGTCCTGCCAGGTGATAAATCTAACTAAAATATTGTAAATTGCGGCTAAGACAATGAGAAAATAGACTTGAGAATAATCGATATCTTGTTGTGGGAAAAGTTTAATGATTAATAAAACCAATAGAATTATCAACCATCTGGTTTTATTAGCAATTTTTATCATTCGTTGTGGAAAATTTAAGTACATTTTCTTAACCCTCCTCGTATAATATATTCTCGCAAAGTTCGCAAAGAATATAATTTATTTCTAATTTCCTTCTTTGCGTGCTTTGTATTCCTTTGTGGTCTTTGCGTGAAACTTTTTCTATTTTAGTGCCGCACTTTCTCCGGCAAGGTATCCGGTAGAGAACGCGGACTGCAGGTTAAAGCCACCTGTATCTGCATCCACATCGAGCATTTCACCGGCAAAATAGAGTCCTTTAATAATACGAGACTCCATCGTTTGCGGGTTAATATCCTTTAAAGAAATACCCCCTCGTGTAATCATTGCATAGTCTATAGGCAATGCCTCAGTTATCTCTAATTGCAATCCCTTGAATAAGGTAACTAATTTATGCCGTTCGTCCTTCTTAATCTGACTTGCCTGTTTATCAGGGTTAATACCTGCAATCTCTATAAACACATCCACCATTCTTTGCGGTAAAAAGAATTTAAGTATATTCCGGATACTCTTTTTAGAATTAGCGTCAAAATCTCTTAAAAATCGTGCATCCATTTGCTCATAGGACAACCCGGGTTTCAAGTCTATGGTTACATAGACTGTCTTATCCTCATTCAACCAATCGACAATCTGTCCGCTCAGGGATAAAATCAGGGGACCGGATATGCCAAAGCCTGTGAACAATAATTCTCCAACCTCTGAGACTATTTTCCGTTTTCCATCGCTAAAGGTAAGTTGAATATTTTTCAGGGTTAATCCTTCTAATAACCCTGGATAGTGTTCCTTTATTTTTAAGGGAACAAGTCCCCCACGAAGGGAAATGATATGATGCCCAAGTCGTTGTGCTATCTCTAATCCCTCTCCTGTTGAACCTGTCCAACCATAAGAAACACCACCGGTAGCAAGGATAAGCCGGTCACATAAAATTGTAGAATTTCGATTCCCAATTTCCGATATTCGACATTCGATATTCGACATTCGACATTCTGCATTTTGCCTGAGCAACACACCCTTTACCTGATTATCCTGCACAAGGATATCCTCTATCTGTGCATTATAAACAATTTTTACATTATTTTCAGCCAACTCTTTTTTCAATATCTCAAGGATGCTGGTCGATGTATCGGTTACAGGAAAAACACGCAATTGTCTTTCTGTTTTAAGCTTTAGCCCCCTGTCTTCAAAAAATTGCATTAAGTCAATATTAGAGAAGGTGTTAAAGGCAATCCATAAAAACTTACCATTTTTATGGAATTTACCGAGAAAGGTTTCAAGGTCACAGGCATTAGTAAGATTACAACGACACTTACCGGTTAAGAGAAGTTTTTTA
Source organism: Nitrospirota bacterium (assembly GCA_043816605.1). Lineage (GTDB taxonomy): Bacteria > UBA9089 > CG2-30-40-21 > CG2-30-40-21 > SBAY01 > JBDRHR01. The sequence goes on along the minus strand of JBDRHR010000063.1, from coordinate 1,236 downwards.
CCAGGGGTAGGATTTTTTTCGAGCAGGGTAACATTTTGACCAGATGAACCTGAACCAAGCGAGCTTGCCCGAATAGCCGCCATCATCCCTGCAGGTCCGCCACCAACTACAACTATACTCTTTACATCCATCTAAAAATCCTTCTCTACTCACGAAGGGATTAATTTTGTAATCGCTGATTTTATATCAGCGTGCATGCACGCAAATTAAAATTTGCGATTACGACTATTCTTTATTCTCCTCAGTATGTTTACGCAATGCCTCTTTAAACCGCTCAGCGGCGGCTTCCTGGTCCATTGTAAGCCCCTCTAATCCTTTATCTCCTAATTCTGAAGGTGAAGAGAATGGGTTTTTTGTTTCATCCGGCTGTTGAATAGATTCTGAGAGTTGTTTTTGAGCCTTTTCACTTTGAGCAGTAATTGCTTCCATAAATCTATCTCGTGCCTGTTTTTGTTCTTCAGTCATTGTGGACGAACCTTCCATTTCTCCTTTGGATTCGTTATTTTTTTGTATGGCTTCCAGAAAAGGATTTGTGGCTAATTCTTGTGGTTTGGGCTGGTTAGTTTTTCTCTCTTCCCATTTCTGTTTAACCCAAAGGGCAAATTCATTATATTGATATGGGGTTAATGTCTCCTCTACCTCTGTTTTTGTCTTTTTTGCAATCTCAATTACCTGGTTATCCATATTATTTCTTCCTTCTCTCCTTTCTTCTACAGAAGGTTTTTCATTCTTAAGAAGCTCCATCCATTTTTGTTGAACCAAATCTAACCCATCTTTTTCTTCTTTAACAATCATCTTCATCTTTTGTAATTGGTCGGGTGTGAGTGATACTTTCATATTCATTTCATCCAAAAAAGTAACATTCTCAGATAAACAACTGAGCATTGGTGTTGTCCCAAATTCATTTATCACAAATGAATTTATCTTGAATGCATCTTGTTTTGGCATCCCTTGTTTTTCGAAAGCTTTGACCTGATTAGCTATCCCAAAACTAATCATTAAGGTAAAAAGTAACATTTTTTTCATTTTATTGCCTCCTTTTAACATACCATAAATATACCATAATATTATTTTCTTGTCAAGGAAAAATTTTTGTATGTCATTTAAGATTTAAAAGTGGACTGTTTTTTAGAGATTTAAGATTTAAAAGTGGACTTTCCTAATCCTAAAATAATTATTAAAAATAGTAGTAGTAATATTGTGGATAGTGTGGGTAACTCCAACGGAGTTATCCAA
>JBDRHR010000062.1:0-20855 GCA_043816605.1 Nitrospirota bacterium | reverse complement strand
TAATGTTTTTTACCCTGGGTTAATTAAAATCCGTAACATTTTGCATCAGTTTAACCTTTAACGCCATTACTGTCCCCAATTGCAGGGACAAAAAAGTTAAATATCGGCTCATTTTTTTCTTGACATTTCACCGCAGGACTTAAATTTTTATAGGTCTTATAAGTCTTATTTGACCTATATTAAATTAAAGTAAAAAATCACTCCTTTTGGTAACCCCCTATTTTAAAATTTATGGTAATTACTCAAAATCTTGAGGAAAATATTTAGCCACGGATGAACACAGATAGACACAGATTTTTAATTATATGGACTTTATCAGTGTTTATCAGTGTTAATCTGTGGCAAAAATTTATCTTTATTTCTCTCTGGCTTTTACAGACAAAAAGGGCAGACTTTTTATTTTATTGCCTGCCCTTTTTATTTTTAAAGTTTGTGGAATAGCGATTTGTTTATCCCTCTAAAATCGCCTCCGCCTCTTTACGGTAGGCATCCATCAGATATGGAATACCGGTTACCTTGGCACATTCCTCGGTTAATGACATAATCTCATTTCGAGTAATTGATGCAGTATTGAAGCATCGAGCCCCTGCCATAAGTTGCTGAAGTCCAACCTTAATCTTTTGGGAGTAGCTATAGACACCAATTGCACCCAATGGGATATTCTTCATCTCGTCTTTGCCGAGCATATTTGCTACTTCTTCATAGCAAACGAAAATCTCTTCAGGTGTAGTGCCAAACTCATGCACTGTCTTTGGCAAATCATCTTCCGCAATCCATTTGGCGATATTTTTGCCTACCATACCTGGAATCATAAGTGCCCGTCCCATACACACTGCTTTGACAAAAGGAGCACCGAGAGCCAATGCCTTGAAAACACCATCTTCGCTGGAAAAACCACCGGCAAAGGCAATATCAGGTGTCCGTTCGCCTTTATCTGCTAATTTTTTACAGAACTCATAAGATGCGGCGTGTAGATATAGGCTTGGCATACCCCATTCTTCCATCATTCGCCATGGGCTCATACCGGTGCCACCACCTGCACCATCAATGGTAAGTAAATCAATCTTAGCTTTAGAACTCCATTTTATTGCCATAGCCAATTCCCGCAGACCGTAGGCACCGGTTTTAAGTGTAACTCGTTTGAAACCTATCTTGCGTAATCGCTCAACCTCAGCATAGAATCCTTCTTCATCTATAAACCCAAGTCGGCTATGTCGCTCAAATTCCTTGATGGCTCCATCCTTAACTGCCTGCTGAACAACAGGGTCTGATGGGTCTGGGGTAACAATGTATCCACGCTTTTGTAATTCCAAAGCCCTCTCTAAATTCTTTACCTTGATTTCACCACCAATACATTTTGCACCCTGGCCCCATTTTAATTCAATGGTTTCCAAACCGTGTTTTGCGTGAACATATTCAGCTACACCAAGTCGTGTATCTTCCACATTCATCTGGACTAATATCTCACCATAGCCCTGATGATAACGCTTGTATGTCTCAATTCTTCTGTCCATATCCGGGGCATTTTTTACCTTTTTATTTGAGTCAAGTTCCAATGCCGGGTCAATCCCACAAACATTCTCTCCACAGACTAAAGTAACACCCGAAATAGCCGCACCTACGGCAAAATGTTCCCAATTTTTGCGGGCAATCTCAGTTGAACCAAGTGCACCGGTAAAAATAGGCACCCGCATCTTAGACTTGATGTCCCAACCATAATCAGTCTCTGTGTTGACTGACGGGAAGGTAGCTGTATCTGGATTTCCTGCTACCCCGTTAGGTAAACCATTAGCACCCAGGGCATAACCTTGAATATTCAGGTGAGAATAATCTATCGGATAATTTTTATCGCCACCAGCCGTTATCTCGCCAAATGGTCCTGGGTAGATGACCTCACGACCGCGAAAAGTTGATACAAAAACCTCGCAATTGCCACGGCAACCATCTACACACCGGGTACATAAACCACTGAAAGGAGCTACACTTCGTGAACGATTAGAAGTTCTTGTAGCCTCATTAGCATTTGGTTGTTGTAAATTCATTTCTTCTTTCCTCCTTAATGTTAAGTAAGTTCTTCGCCACCTAAAAAAACAAAAAAGGTGTCTTCCGAACTTTATTCAGATAGACACCTTTGTCATATTTTCTGCAATTTTTTTCTAATACTCCATTGTATCAGGTTGATTATAATCATACCACAGGATTAATATTTTGTCAACTATTTTTTTAAATGAGGCATTCGGGAAATAGGGTTTTTGAGGACCAAAAGTTATATACGAACAGAGATAACTATTTTTCTTACAACAAGTTATCGACCAATAGACAATAACCGTAAAAGTGCCCATTGTTTCCGGCTATTACCATGGATTCACTACCATAACTTATTGTCATTATTAGCATTACATTATTTTAACCTTTCTTGGGGTGAATTTTTGATTTATACTATCACAAGGAAGACAAACCCTTGTTTTTCCTATGTGCTCTTGGGGTAAAGTTTTTTTAAGGGAGATCTTTTTCCCTTATGTTATAAGGACTCATGAATTTCCCGAATGCCTCTAAAAGATTGGATAAATTCACTTCTTGTTGCTCTCTTGTAAGTCTAACGGCCCGGTTCACGCGCCGGCGTAGCCGGTCGCGTGGAACCGGTTGTTAGATGCGGTTCATTTGAAAATTTTGCCCAGAATCCAATAGATAACAAACTGCGCCCCTGTAGCCAAAAGCATACCGACGACGAGAATACCGAGATTCGCAAAACCTCGCACTGCCGCATGACTAGAGGCCAATAATTCGCCAGTCAGTACACGGTGAACGATTCGCAACGGATAAAGCCATGCAATTATAGGGAGTAGCATGAGCAGTGAAATAATTGCGGCAAAAATACTCGTGTCTGTCCATGTCGCAAGCTGGTAGCCAATGAATTTTGCTGTTACAAAAACTATTCCGAGTGCGTACCAATAAACCGGGAAGGTTGCCCAGATCCAATGATAACTGCGGATTCCGAGAACAGTAGCTTCCGGAAATGTTTCGCGTTGAAGATTCTCTCCAAGGCTACCGAAGATGTATGCGATATATGTGGTTAGCGGTATCGCTATGATGGAGATAACGAGAAACCCAATCCTTCCCTCAACCTCAACATTTGCAAACCCAAACAAATAAAGCATTCCAAACCATATTAGGATGCTTGGGATATTTGCTGCCGCTGATATTTTGTTGCCGTTTGATTTTGCGATGGCGCCAGTGAGTATTCCCGCAAGGGCGGATACAACAACAGCAGCAAATAAGCGCCATATATAGTGACCTCCCCAACCCCAGTCACGCGGGTTTATATCTACGCCCTTCAAACGCATCTCGTTTATTAAACTGACATCGAAAAGATAGGCAGTATTCTCTTGAAAAGCTGATACTAGGAATAATGAGTAAACATTGAAGGCCACAATTGCCCAAATCTTCCTCCCCATCTCGTATCTCCTATGTCCGCATCTAACCATAAAAATCACTGGTGGGCTACTGCCCATCCAGTGCATTTTTGTTGTTAGCGTTTGCTTCGCTGTCTTTTTTCTTTTCTTCTCTTTTGGTTTACCAAACTATTGTGAATTCAATATTCAAGGTCTCTAATTTCCCTAATTTCTTCTTTTTAGCAATTGTCATTGTGAAGCTATGAAACCTCCAATAACCGCAAAGATTGGCTTCAGTTTTTTTTGAATTGGATCTACATCGACTCCGAAATTCTCCAAGGCTGTTGCTCCAAGCAAGAAAAGAGAACCCTTCGGGCCAAAAATTACTGGACAGGGGATACCTTCTTCTATATCTTCAATATGAAAATCACAAAAACCAAGGAGCCTCGTATCCTGTCGACCGTCTGCAAGCACTAAATTTCGTTTTGCAGATGGTTCTATCTCTATTTTTTCAAGATAATCCTCTGGCACAAAAGAGTAAAGAGCTCCCGTATCCACCCAAAAATCTTCTTCAAAAAACTGGTTTGGATTCTTACTGTTGGATACTCTAACTTTCTTTTTGAACATGCCCATATTATTTCCTCCTCGTACAATATTTGCCCGCTTGGGTTATCTGCTTGACCGCCATCGGTTGCCTACTTGCTCTGGTTTATCCGCTTGCTTGCCCTCGGTTGTCTGCTTGCTCGCCCGGGTTATTCGCTTGCGCCTGCCTTCGGTTGTCTGCTTGCCTGCTCCCGGCTGCTCGTTTAACTCTCGATTATTTGCTTACTCTTGGTTGTTCTTTCGCCGCTAACACAAAAATAACCAGCTCCTTGTCTGGTTCATTTTTTTGGTTAGGCAATTGCTTTACTTCGCTGTTTTTTCTTTTCTTTGGCTTACCGAACTATTTCATTTCAGAATACCAATTTACAATTCAAGATGTGCCCCTACTACTTCTGATACTACTACTCCTCTTCGCTTGTCTATGCCGGCTTCCTAATGGAATCATAGCCATTTGTATCGCTAATCGTAGCGTTGCATTTACGGCTTTCTCATCAGGAAACGCATGTGCGACATCAGGTGCTAATAGTACCAAATTTGTGCCTGCTTGGTAGCGTTCGGCATATTTACCGCGTATGCCACCCTTCAAAAGTTGGGATAAATCATATTCAGGACGAAGATCGTCATCCATCTCAATATCAATATTCTTCTTCATAGGACTTCCTTTCTGCACGTGTTAATTCTCGTGCACTAATGATACGAATACGGTTACCCCTTTCTATGTGGGCAACCATTAGTAACCGGGAACGGTTTGACCAGCCGACCGTAATGTAGCGGTCTTCATCAATTGAATGGTCAGGGTCAGGAACGGTTGTAGCCAAAGTATCACCTAACACCGTTGCGGCTTCGCTGAATGAAACCTTGTGCTTTCTAAGATTTTTAAATTCCTTGTTTGGATCCCATTCAAATTTCATATTTCAAAATGACCTTATTTTGATAATATCAATTGCGATTATCAGTATCCTTTGGATTATCTAACCATAAAAATAATCAATTCCGCTTGGTTCATTTTTTGGTTAGGCAGTTGCTTTGCTTCGCTGTCTTTTTTCTTTTCTTTTGGCTTATCAGGCTGTTGTAAATTCAATATTCAAGGTCTGCACTTTACTCTCTCTTATCTGATGAATATTATACCTTATAAAAACCACTCAAGTCAAGTAAAAATTAAAATGCTTGGAGAAATTCATCAGGAAATATGGGATGTGTCCCTCTGTTTTCCGAGAACATATAACTTCGATAACTCAATGTTTTGCAATAAGTTATAGAGAAACAATGCCAACTCTGGAATTCTGTGTTAGCCTATTGACCAATATAGAAAAGTGAAAGGCTAAAGCCTAAAATCCGTACTAAAAACTATATTCCTTATTGCTAACTCATTGTGTTTGAAGTAGTTTTGAAAGGGCTTTTGCTTAAGTCAGTGCCATTCGTCGCTGTCCCTATTTATCTGCATTCCATTGATAGCTCCCACCGTTTTGGCCCATCACCTCCTCTTTGGCAAATTGGAGCCTAACAAGTTATTGAACAGTTTTCTTGATAATACCAGGGGAAATTAGGGACACATCCCCTATTTCTCATTCTCTTCTCTCAATTTTTATCGGTATTTTGTTATGCTTCTCCAACAAGAAGAATTCTACAACATTACTTAATCCACGTCAAAAAATAATATGGGATGCGTCCCTAATTTCCTACTCGGCTACTTCCATCAAATAATACGGTCAATCTAATAATTTGGTCTTCGATGCTGGTGAGCTACTGCGATAATGTAGATATGGTCTTCTTCAATTGAATACAAAATTTTGTAAGAAAACTTATGAACCAAGTATTTCCTTATCTCTCCTCTCTCCACTGACCAAGCATTAGGATACTCAACAATTCTCTTGATAGATGTCTTTATCTCCTTCTTAAACCTTTCACCTAACCCTAAGTACTCAAGTTCATAAAATTCAATAGCATCTTCAAATTCATATTTCGCAAGTTCATTGAAAATTACTTTCATCTTATATCTTTTCTCCAAAGACCGTTTCAAACGGAACACCCTTCAACTTACCACTTCTATATGCAGCAAGTCGTTTTTCAGCCTCAATAGCCCAAATCTCATCAATCTTCTTGTTTGGTTCATCGAGACTCAACAAAAGGCTCTCAATGATGACAAATCTTTCTTGTGGCTTTAATTGCAATGCGTTTTCCACCAATGTGTTACTGAATTCCATCGTTACACCTCCACTTTTACTTTTGTATTCTCTCAACATTCAACTTTTAGATGAACGATGAGTTGAACTGCGAGCGATTAGAGAGGAAACTCCAGCAATTTGTTAAAATTTAGGGCTGCTCGATTAACTCCCGATTGGTTGCCTACCGCCCGGTTACTCGCTTAAACTCCCGGTTGCTTACTTAACACTCGACAGGCTGTTACGGAACTGATAAACAGCGTCAGTACCATACCATATATAGTGCCCGCTGATGAGATTGGCACAATATGCTGTATGCTTCTCGTGCCAAATTTCCATTCCGTAACAGCCTGTCGATTGCTTGTTTAACTCTCTATTTGTTGCTTAACCTCTTGCGTTTGCTTGCCTTCTGTTGTTTACTTCAACACGCTTGTCGCCTCTAACAAGTGATTATATAGTTTTTCTGTATAATATCAATAATACCACAATTAAGTCACAGAAGTCAAGTAAAAAGTGAACAAAAATAGTGAATTTGGTATAATTCTTTCTGGCTATCATTACTTTTTGCATGTTATACAGATCTGGATAACATTACTTTTTACATGATATACAGAAAAAGAGGATAAGCACACATGATTAATATCTCAACGGCTGTGGGAGGGGAATAATTAGGGTCAGTTGACTCCAACTCTGTTCTTCATCCGCATTTTCTGCTGTGGATTTACTGGCATCGTGGCAATAAGTGCTCTGAGTACAGATCTAACGGATTCAGGTGTACGAAAAATCTTTGAGATATTGTAAGCGTTCAGCCGTCAGGTATCAGCAATCAGATACGACCAACAAAATCAAGGCATGACTGCATATCATAATTCTCCGCGATTACCTCTTTGATGATGTTCTAACCCGTTTAAAACCTGACACTTGACTACTGATACCTGAACGATTACCATATATTTTTGGAATTGTCAAGAAAAATTATTCCAGGTGTTCCTTGTAATAATCTTGAAGGGACTTGGGAAATGTCTTAGTCTTAGCTGCCGCCTCAATACCCTCAACGCTGGCTAAGGCAGCCGCAATTGAGGTGATATAAGGAATCTTATACTGTATGGCACTCATCCGAATATAGCTGTCATCATATTTACTACTTCGTCCTATGGGTGTATTGATGATAAGCTGAATTTCATGATTTTTAATCGCATCGGTGATATTGGGCCTTCCCTCGTGCAACTTCTTTATTTCGGTATTAGATATTCCATTATCTTGAAGGAAACGGCCGGTCTCTTTGGTAGCATAGAGCTTAAAGCCTAAATCCTTAAGTCGTTTAGCAATAGGAACAAGCTGTGGTTTATCCTTATCTGCCACGGTCAGCAAGACATTCCCGGAAAGAGGGAGTCTTGTGCCTGTGGCTTCTTGTGCCTTGTAGAAGGCAAGTCCAAAGGTATCGCCAATCCCCATAACTTCTCCGGTAGCCCTCATTTCGGGGCCCAACAAAGGGTCTACCTCAGGAAACATATTAAAGGGAAAGACTGCCTCTTTAACCCCGACATAGGGGAGTTTCTGGGTTTTAAGCTCAGGGAAATCGCTCAATCTCTTGCCAAGCATTATTTGAGTGGCTATGGTCGCTATTGGAATTCCCATCACCTTAGAAACTAAAGGCACGGTACGCGAGGCTCTGGGGTTAGCCTCTAAGACATAAACCTTGTCATCGCAGATGGCGTATTGGATATTTATCAGTCCAATAACCTTTAGTTCCTCTGCAATTTGGACGGTATATCTCTCTATGGTTTTTATGTGCTCCCGGCTGATAGTTCGTGACGGGATGACGCAGGCAGAGTCTCCTGAATGGATACCTGCAAATTCTATATGTTCCATAACGGCGGCAATAAAGGTTTCTTTTCCATCAGAAAGGGCATCAACCTCTGTCTCTTGTGCCTGCTCAAGAAATCGGTCGATAAGCATAGGGTACTCAGGGCTTACCTGAATTGCCTCCCGGGCATACTTTACGAGCATAGCCTCATCATAGACAATCTCCATACCCCGTCCACCGAGAACAAAGGATGGTCGAACGATGAGGGGATAGCCAATTTCATTAGCAATGGCAATGGCTTCTTCTAACGAACGGGCTATTCCGCCTTCGGGCTGGGGAATGTTAAGTTCAATCATCCTCGCCCTGAAATATTCCCTGTCTTCTGCTAAGCGAATACTCTCTGGAGAAGTCCCTAAGATATTCACTCCGTTATCCTTTAAGTCCTGGGCAATATTTAATGGTGTTTGTCCACCAAACTGAACAATAACACCTTCCGGTTTCTCCTTTTCATAGATGGTCAACACATCTTCAATGGTCAACGGCTCAAAATAAAGCTTGTTTGAGGTATCATAATCTGTTGAGACCGTTTCTGGATTACAGTTGACCATAATCGATTCAAACCCCTCATCCCGCAAGGCAAAAGCGGCATGGACACAGGCGTAATCGAATTCTATTCCCTGTCCTATGCGGTTAGGCCCACCACCTAAAATCATTACCTTTTTATTTGAAGATACAGGGACTTTGTCTTCGCCAATATAGGTGGAGTAATAATAGGCAGCATTCTGGATACCGCTAACCGGGACAGCATCAAATCGCCCATGTTTTCCAATAGCAATTCTCTTTTCTCGTACCTTCTGTTCCTTTATACCAAAAAGGGCAGATAGATACCTATCTGAAAATCCCCATTCCTTTGCCTTAGCCAATTTTTCATCAGGCAGATTAGCCCAGTCATGGGTGAGCAACTCCTCTTCAAACTCTACAATCTCTTTCATCTGGCTGATAAACCATTTGCCAATATGGGTCATCCGGTAGAGTTCTTCTACCGTTATACCTTTACGCAGAGCCTCATACATCAAGAAGATGCGTTCGCTTGATGGGTCTACCAGTCTTTCTTTTAGCTGTTTGAGGGATAGTTCCTGGAATTTTGCCACTCCTAAACCATACCTCTTTATTTCCAGAGAGCGGATGGATTTTTGGAATGCCTCCTTAAATGTCTTTCCTATGCTCATCACCTCACCCACAGCCTTCATCTGGGTGCCTATAATGTCCTTTGCCTGAGGAAATTTCTCAAATGCCCATCGGGCAAACTTAATCACCACATAATCTCCCCAGGGCTCATACTTCTCCAGAGTCCCTTTTCTCCAATAAGGAATCTCATCCATAGTTATTCCAGCCGCAAGCTTTGTTGAGATACGAGCGATGGGAAAACCGGTTGCCTTAGAGGCAAGGGCAGAAGAACGAGATGTCCTCGGGTTAATCTCGATAACCACCAACCTATCATTTTCTAAGTTATGGGCAAATTGGATATTTGTCCCTCCCACAACACCAATGGCATCAACAATTTTATAAGATAGTTCTTGCATACGCTCCTGGAGTGGCTGAGGCACCGTAAGCATAGGTGCCGCACAAAAGCTATCTCCAGTATGAACACCCATAGCATCAATATTTTCAATAAAACATACCGTAATCTTCTGATTTTTCTGGTCACGCACAACCTCAAGTTCTAATTCTTCCCAGCCAATGACTGCCTCTTCAACCAGAACCTGATGAACAAGGCTAACAGCAAGTCCCCGAGCCACAATGACCCTTAATTCTTCCACATTATAAGCAGTTCCACCGCCAGTTCCACCCATAGTGTAGGCTGGACGCAAAACCACTGGATATTTTAACCTTTTGGCAATAGCCTCCGCCTCCTCAACAGAATAGCTGATTTCCGACTGCAGCATAGGAATACCCAGATTATTCATCGTCTCCTTGAACGCAAGACGGTCCTCTCCTCGTTCAATGGCATCCGCCTTCACGCCAATAATCTCAACCCCATATTTTTCTAACACGCCTGATTTATACAGGCTTGAAGCAAGATTAAGACCTGTCTGTCCTCCCAGATTAGAAAGAAGGCTATCCGGTCGCTCCTTTTCAATAATATTCTCCAAACTCTCAACAGTAAGCGGCTCAATGTAAGTCTTATCAGCCGTACCAGGGTCAGTCATAATCGTTGCCGGGTTAGAATTGACCAGCACAATCTCATATCCCTCTTCTCTCAATGCCTTGCAGGCCTGAGTCCCCGAATAGTCAAATTCACAGGCTTGGCCTATTATAATTGGGCCTGAACCAATAATAAGAACCTTTTTAATATCGTTGCGTCTTGGCATAACAAATTCTCCTTATTCTTACTTAATTTTGTTGTTTGTAGTAACTCGCTTTAGCGAGTAATTTGGTACAAATAACCGTATGAATGCGGTTACTAAGAGTCTTCAAATACCTAAAAAAAAGTGTCTTCCGAATTTTATTCAGATAGACACCTTTGTCTTTGTCATGTAATTTTCTGCAATTTTTTTTCATACTCCATTATATTAGATTGAATTTAATTATAATATAAAATTAAGTTTTTGTCAACTATTTTTTTGCTTTTTTTGTAATGGGTCAGTTACGCGTGGGAGAACAACCCCCTAACCCCCTTTTTTAAGGGGGAATATGGCACAACCCCGTTTTATTCCCCCTTAAAAAAGGGGGTTAGGGGGTTGTTCTTCTTGCCCAGTCAAAAAATAACCCCGCGTAACTGACCGATTACCTTTTTTTGTAATTAGATTGTAGTTAGTGGAGAGTAGATAGTAGGAAATGGGTGATAGGTGATAGGGAAAATAGTTTTCCATGACTCATAACTTATTACCAACTACCTGACATCTGAATCTGCAATATCGACAAAGGTATTTGAGGCAGTTTCTATGAATCTTCTTTTTTCATTAAGGAAATATCTTTTTTCCTCTTGAAGTTTAAAGTAGTTTGAAGAGGTAATAATTTTAAAGTCACGCTTGACTACCGGTTCTTGTTCAAATTTTATTGGAATAGAAGAGAAGGTATTTATACCTACAGCATTTATACCTGATGTAACGAGTGATTTAGCGGCTAAATATCTTCTTTTTCCATCGATGATTTCAAATCTACCACTTGGTTTTTCCTTTACCCAGACCGGCTCTGTCCATCCTTTTTCTTTCAAGGTGTTTTTAAACCAATTTTGAATTGGGTCGTCCTCTTTAGGTTTTTCATAGTCAACAGGTAAATCCAAAAGGTCTATTCTGGTTGTTTTTTCATCCTTGAGGTCTCCAACCATAAGCCTTAGTGCCTTTTCATTCCCTTCTTCAAGGTGAAATGTAGCAAATAATTGGCCAACTTCACGCCCGAGTTTTGAATGTCCTGCCATAATTATAATCTGTTTTGCTCCCTTAATCATTCGTTTTTTAATTTGAGCCGCAGCCTCATCTTTAACCCATAAACCACTATTAAATGATATTCCATCCACATCTATAAAAGCTAAATCTACCGAGTATTGGTCAATGGTTTGATTGGATAAATTCCCTGAAAGAATTCCTTGTTCACTTCTAAGGTCGCCACCCGTAAGGATGACATTTGTTCCTGATGTTCCAAGTTCATTAGCGACATGAACAGCATTGGTAATTACCGTGATGTGTCTTAACCTTTTGTCAGATAACCTTTTGGCGAGCACATTAATAATTATGCCCCCATCCATAAATAGAATATTTCCTTCTTTTATAACTCTTTTTTCTACAATATACTTAGCAATCGCTATCCTTTCAGAACACTCAGAACCTTCCTGGGCAATAATCTCTTCGCCTTTGTCTGTAAGGATAGGGATTGCTCCGCCAAATGTTCTGTTGACAAGACCAATGGATTCAAGTTCAGATAAATCCTTTCTAATCGTTACTAAGGAAACTCCAAATTTATCCCTTAAGTCTTCATTAGAGACAGCCTTCTTCTTATAAATTTCCTTTAAAATCACATATCGTCTGGCTTCAGAAGATGGTTTTTCCATTTTTTTACTCCTTGCAGATTATAAGCCTTATACTACCTATTATTTGGTTTTTCATATTTCCGTTGTTCAATACTACCGATTCTATTAACAAAGGTAACATACCGATAATCAATCTTGGGTAAAAATGATGTGTTTCCAATGGTAAGTTCTACCCCGGGCCAGAGTGTATCAACAACAGCTACCTTCCCCACTTGATTAGAAATCATCTGATTTTTATGTTGAGTTAAACTTTGATACATCATTTTAATAATTTGTTCTAATTCCTTTTGTTTAGCTAAAGATTGTTCAGCTAAATCTGTTTTATTTTGAACTGTTAATGTTTTATGATTTAGTCTTTCTTCATGTAATTGTTTTCTTTCTAAGGTTAAACTTTCCTCTAAAGCAAGCATTTCCTGTCGTACTCCCGGGTCAACACCAACTTCAATTTGTGTAGGGACTTCAGACATAGAGCCGATATTTTTAGCGTTCACCTCAGTTTTAGCTATAATTTTTCCTCCAATAATCGCTCCCTTTTTTCCTCCGAGGACAAAAACGCCTTTACCTGTATGGACATCACTATGTAAAATAGCCTCCTCAACAATTATATTACCTTTAATCTCAACATTAGTATTTTGGATAAATTTACATTTCAAATCACCAGCCGCAATTATTTTAGCCCTTTTCCCAATAATTCCGTGCATAATTGTAATATTTCCCTCTGAGATTAAGGTAGCGTTTTCCACCCCTCCTCCAATTTCAATATCCCCTTTAGTTTTAATGGTAAAGCCTTCTTTGACATCCCCTTTGACCTTTACAGGTCCTACAAAATAAATATTGCCTACATTCATATCCACATCGCCTGAAACCTCATAAGTAGTTCTGACACCAATTTTGTCATTATCCCAGAATATATAGCCGTCTAATGAAGATAAAAGTGTCAATCCATTATTGGCCAGATGTGTGTTTTCACCTACCGGGATACTCACATCCTGTCCATTTGTAGTCGGTATTTCCTCTCCGGTAACCATTTTACCAGAGGTTCCTTGAGTAGATGGGATTTTAATTGCCAGAACATCGCTGGCATGAACTATATCAATTAACCCTAAATCACGAAAATCCACCTTTCCGTTAAAATCCTCTCTTAAATTAACCTTATCTTTCTTTTTAAATTTATATTCAATTACTGCATCCTGTCCATGTTGAGGGGGAATTCCTTCAGCTATTAATATAGAGCGGTCATAGACTTGGCTTGCTAACATGGTTTTAATAACCGGAGCCTTTATGCCACACTTTACCCCTTCATCCCATAATTTGTAACTGATTGTATTCATCTCTAATAACGCATTGTAGGGATTATGATTATTAATACACAGATATGCCTTCATTTTGTCCGATGTAACCTTTATAGTTAAATTTTCTGCTTGAGTTAAGGTAGCCTGGTTTTCCATTTTAATTCCCTCCTTTCACTCTATTTTCCTTTCGTTTATTCTTTCGTTTTCATTGCCTTTGAATCCTTAATTATATTATACCACATCAATGAGGGTTTGTCAATAGCTATTTTTTAATATTTAAATCCTTTCGTTTTTGCTTTCGTTTTTTATCAAAAAATAATGACTCCTGAAATCTAACTGACCCATTACCAGTCATCATACAAAATGCTTGACAAAAGGATTAATAAAGTGTAAAATAGATTAGATTGTAAATTGTGAATTAAGTAAGGATGGATTATAAATGAATTTAGAGGAAAAATGGCAAAGGGCAGTTAAAGAAACTGAAATAGTAAGACACCGCATAAGTCAATTACTTACATTTAAACCAACTGATTTACCCTATATATTTTTAGCAGAATCCGGGGTTAATATTGGTGATACCGTGATTCGTAAGGGAAAGATTTTAATTCATGAAGCTTCCATTATCCTTCCCCCGAATTTCCCTCAATTTGAAGGATTTGATTTTGAAGAATCGTATCAAGTAGATAAAGATTCTATCAGGGCTTTTCTATTACTAAGAGGGGTAACTTTCCCATCCTTTAAATACCTTAATGAAACTTCCTCTATTGATGTTTATGAAGGTCGTTTGGAAAAGGCGGTAAAACATTTTCAGGAGGAGTTAGAAAAGGCAGAGGATGTTCATTCAGGGTTAATTGTAGGTCCGGATGATTGCTGGCAGTTTTCAGTCCTTTTCTTTGTCTTAAATATAGTCTCCCGCTCCGCTCCAAATGATGTGAAAAGATTGTTAAAGGATTTTAGAGAAAAAGGGAATTTCTTTTAATTACATAGGAAATTATAACCACAGAGGCACAGAGGAACACGGAGGAATGATTTAAAAAAACTTATTTCTTAATATTTCTCTGTGTTCTCTGTGTCTCCGTGGTGAAATTTTCCTTGATTAAAATAAAAAGATGTGGTATAATTGATTGTTATGATAAAAGAATTTATTGAGGTAATGCGTCCGAGACAATGGATAAAGAATTTAATTGTCTTTGCCGCTATAATCTTTGCACAAGAATTAAATAGTCCTGAGGCGATGTTAAAAGTTTTTTTTGCCTTTATCTGCTTTTGCATCATCTCAGGATGTGGATACATATTCAATGATATATTAGATAGAGAAGTGGATAAGGTTCATCCTAAGAAAAAAGAGCGACCTATTGCCGCCGGAAGACTAAAAGTTTTACCCGCCTTATCGTTATCAATAGGGTTAGTAATTATTACCTTGACTGCATCTTTTTTATTAAGGTTTCAATTTGGCTTTGTCATCTCAGGATATTTTCTTTTAACTACCTGTTATTCTTTGTTTTTGAAGAACATAGTTATTTTGGATGTTTTAACCTTATCCGCAGGGTTTGTCTTTCGTGTTGTGGGTGGGGCAGTGGTTATTCCAGTAGTAATTTCACCCTGGTTAGTGGGCTGTACGATGCTTTTAGCCCTATTTATAAGTTTGGGTAAGAGAAGACATGAATTGGTGCTTTTAGAAGGAGGGGCATCTTCTCATAGGGCTATTTTAAAGGAATATACCCCGGCATTTATTGATGAGATGATTGCCGCAGTTACCGGTTCTACATTAATTGCCTACTCTTTTTATGCCTGCTCCCCTGAGGTTCAAAAAAAACTTGATGCCCCTTATTTACCTTTTACCATTATCTTTGTAATTTATGGAATTTTCCGCTATCTTTATCTTGTTCATCAGAAAGGCGCAGGTGGTAGTCCTGATGTAGATATGATAAAGGATAAGCCGTTACTTATAAATATAATCCTGTGGATAATTGCGGTTTTAATTATTATATACTGGAAACCCAATTAAGAGTAAAAAGTTTGTAAAGTTTGTAAAGTTTGATTTACTTTTTAGTTACTTTACAACTTTCTACTTTATGACTTTATAACTTTATAAACTTTACAAACTTTACAAACTTAAAGAAAAGGAGATAAAAATTATGCGGTTTTTCTTAGGGGTACTTATATGTATTGGTATGGGGGTAGCAGGGCAATTGTTGTTAAAAATGGGAGTTATAAACGCTGGGAATAGTGAATCTTTGTTCATTGATTATCTTAAAATGCTATCTAATCCCGGGGTTATAGTAGGAGGGCTACTTTATTTAGTCAGTTCTCTTTTATGGCTTTTATTACTTCAAAGAAGACACCTGAGCTATATCTATCCTATGGTTAGTTTAGGATATGTCTTAGTAGTCATTGCCTCTGGCTTTTTATTTCATGAGCAGGTAGCACTTATGCGATGGATAGGGGTAGGGATAATTTGTGTAGGGGTAACATTGGTTTCGCAAAGTTGATTGAGAGTAACTATGAGAAATTATAAAACTTATAGGACTTATAAGTCTTATAATTCTGTGGTCTTGGTGATGTAAAAGATTACAATTTAAGGAGGAAGATTATGTCAATATTAGGGGTTATTCTGATATGTGTATTTATTGTCGTTACCGGGCAGTTGCTATTAAAAACCGGTGTTGGGAAACCATCGGGGAAATCTATCCCCTTAGAATTAATTAGAATATTTAGCACTCCAAAAGTAATTGCTGGTTTTTCGCTTTTTATGTTCAGTGCACTTCTCTGGCTTTGGATATTACAAAATGCAGATTTAAGCTATGCCTATCCGATGCTCAGTATGGCTTATGTTTTAATAGTCTTATCCTCTAAATTTATACTTAAAGAACATGTTCCGCTGATAAGATGGATAGGTGTCATAGTTGTCTGTATTGGTGTAATTTTAATTTCACAAAGTTGATGGAGAATAAAACCACGAATTATACGAATTGAACGAATTAAAAAAATACAAAAATTTATTTAATTTGTTTAATTCGTATAATTCGTGGTTTAAATTAATCAGGAGGTAAAAAATATGTTGACATTAGGTGAGATTTATAAACGGGCTGTAGAATACGGAATAGAGGTTGACCCAAGAGGTAAAGAGACAATAAAGAAGGAATTAGACAAGGTAAAGAAGGAATACGAGGATTTAAAGAAGGAAGAAAAGCAAGAGTTTGATGAGGAAAAACTTATCAATCCTTATGCTGATACTCGCATACTTTATGGGGATAAAGACTGTCTAATAAAAAGGGTATTAGTGGGAGTTGATATGGAAATAGGTGAGGTTTTAGTTGCCGATAGATTGGGAGAGAAGGGGAAGAAAATAGACCTTATCATCGCGCATCACCCAGAAGGATATGCCCTGGCTGGATTTTATGATGTAATGCGGATGCAGGCAGATGTCCTGAATAAATTTGGTGTGCCTATTAATGTTGCGGAAGGAATTCTTAAGGATAGGATTTCAGAGGTAGAGCGAAAGGTAATGTCGGTTAATCATAATCGGGCGGTAGATACCGCTAAATTATTCGATATTCCATTTATCTGTATTCATACCCCGGCGGATAATCATGTTACACAATTTCTACAAGAAATGATTGATGAAGCTGAGATTTACACCGTTAAAGATGTAGTTACACTTCTGAAAAAAATCCCGGAGTATAAAATGGCTACGGCAGATAATGCCGGACCAAAGGTATTTGTGGGTAAAGATAGCAATCGAGCCGGCAAGGTTTTTGTCGAGATGACCGGAGGGACTGAAGGGTCTAAGAAATCTATGGAAAAACTTGCCCAGGCAGGGGTAGGCACAATTATTGGTATGCACATGGGTGATGAGATTCGTAAGGAGGCAGAAAAACACCACTTGAATGTTATCATTGCCGGACATATTGCCTCAGATAACATTGGCTTAAATCTCTTGTTAGATAAATTGGTTAAAAAGGATGAATTAGAGATATTGACTTGCTCTGGATTTAGGCGGGTAGAGAGATGATAAAGTAAGATTATGAGTAAGGAGGGATAAGGTGGAAAATCGCTTTACAGCACTTTACAAAAAAACAGATGATTGGTGGATTGGTTATGTAGAGGAATTACCAGGAGCTAATACCCAGGGAAAAACCATTGAAGAGGTTCGTGAAAATCTTAAAGAAGCGGTAGAACTTATACTTGCGGCTAATCGTCAACTTGCTGAGCATAAATTGGTTGGTTATCAAGTTATGAAAGAAGACCTTATGGTTACCGTCTAATGAAACGGCACGAAGTTATTAAACACTTAAATCGATATGGATGTAAGTTTTTACGTGAAGGTAAACAACACACCGTATATTATAATCTTGCAAATCATAAAACTTCAACTATACCACGACATATTGAAATTGACAACAATTTAGTTGACAAAATTTGTAAGGACCTTGATATTCCAAGGATATAAATTGTTCTATTTGTGACTATGATAAGAGGGTTGTGATAAAAAAATATGAGGGATTTCATTAAAAACGCTATCCATAACGCCCCAAAGGCTGATTATTTAGAAATCAGGGTAGAGGAAATTCAAACTACAAAGATAGACTTTGGCGGGAAAGAACTTGAAAATATTGGCAATACCACCAAAATTGGCGGAAATGTCAGGGCATTAGTCAATGGCGGCTGGGGTTTTGTCTCTTTTAATACTATTGATGAACTTGATAGTTATGTTGAATTAGCCATAAAAGAGGCAAAACTTACCGGTAAAACCAAATTCCAGCTTACACCTATAAAACCTGTTATAGACTATAAAATCATTGGTAGTGGAAAAGACCCCAAAAATATCTCATTAGAAGAAAAACACGACCTTTGCCAAAATTACAACTTAATTATCTTGAATTTCTCTCCCTTAATTCAAACCTCCATGGTTACCTATCGGGATTATTATAAAAAGGTATATTTTGTCAATTCAGAAGGCACTGATATTCTTCAGGATAAAATTTTTACCGGTATTAGTTTTGTGGCATTGGCTAAAGATGGAATGAATGTTCAGCAGGCACATACCTCTTTTGGCAATTATCGCGGATATAGCACGGTTGAGAAATTAGAGGCGAAGGCAGAGGAGACAGCTAAATTAGCCGTAGATTTACTTAAAGCCAAAAGTGTGGAGGGAGGTAAATATACCGTTGTGCTTGACCCACAACTATGTGGAGTATTTATCCATGAGGCGTTTGGCCATTTAGCCGAGGCTGACCATGTTTATGAAAATGAGAAGATGGAAGAGTTGATGCGGCTGGGGAAAAGGTTTGGAGTGGATGGACTTTGCATTGTAGATGACGCCACCTTACCTGATGAGGCGGGCTCATATTTTTACGATGAAGAAGGAGTTCCGGCTACTAAAAATTATCTTGTTGAAAATGGTATTTTTTCTCATCGGCTTCATTCCCGTGAAACTGCGGCTAAAATGGAGGCTTGCCTCGTTGGTGAATCTCCTACCGGTAATGCCCGTGCCATTAATTATAATTTCGAGCCGATTGTCCGTATGTCAAACACTTATCTTGAACCCCGAAATCTCGCCTTTGAAGAGATGCTCAGCGGCATAAAGGACGGTATTTATGCTAAGGGATACATCGGTGGAAATACCGATTGTGAGATGTTCACCTTCTCGGCTCAACAGGCTTATTTGATTAAAGATGGTAGGGTAGGGGAGTTATTACGAGATGTAGTGCTGACCGGCAATGTATTTGAGACATTGCTCAATATTGAGGCGATTGGCAATGATTTAGTTTTATTTGGTGGGCTTGGCGGCTGTGGCAAAGGCGGCCAGTCTCCTTTGCCTGTTGCAGATGGCGGACCGCATATCCGGATTAAAGAGGTGTTGATTGGGTAAACATTCAAGATAGAGTAAGAATTGTAAAATGGGTACTGTAAAATGAAAAATGTAAAATGAGAATGCGTAAGTAAAAGAAGTAAGCTATTCAGGATGCTGTAATTTTCAATTTTTCATTATCCATTTTACAGTTTACAGTTACTTACACTGCAAAATTTCTACAGAGACTAAAACGGTTACAATTGGAGGTAGATAATGGAAGAAGTTTTAACGAAAACGCTAAATTATACGCCTGATGCTGAGGTGATTCACCAACAACTTATATCAACTCAAGTCATGTTTGAAAACAACAAGTTGAAAGGTGTCAACACAAAGCAAATCAATGGCTTAGGATTACGGGTGATAAAAGATGGCAAGATTGGATTTTCTTCTACCACAGATTTAGTTAATCTAACTCAGTTGGTTGATAATGCGATTATCAGTGCTAAATTTGGACAGGAAGCGAAATTTGAATTCCCCAAAACCTTATCACCATCCCCTGTAAAGGTATTTGATGAAGGGGTAGAGCGATTTAGTATTGAAGAGGGGGTAGATTTAGGCAAAAACCTCATCGACCGACTTTTAGCCCTTGACTCTGAGCTTTTTTGCAAAGAGGCTGAGATTAGCAGGACTATCCTGAAGACAAAGATTGTTAATACCGCAGGGGTTGATTTTGAATATCAAAAAACCCTGTTCACCATTTATGTGACAGGACTCTTGATAAGAAATAATAGCCTGTTATGGTTGACCGAGTATGAGACCGGTTGTGATTTGAATGAGGCTTGCCTCGTTAAGGATATTGAGGTTATGGTTAGCAAAATAGCTGAATCATTAGCCTGGTCTAAAAATGAACTCTCATGCAAGACCAAAAAGTTGCCGATGATATTTACCCCAAAACTGATTTCAACGATTTTAGATACGGTAGAATTAGGGGTAAATGGCAAACTGATTCAAAAAGGAGCCTCTCCACTGACAAACAGACTTGGTGAGAAGATATTTGATGAGCGTCTCACTATTTATGATGATGCCACGATTGATTTTGCACCAAATAGTTGTCCGGTGGATGGTGAAGGTGTCCGGACACAAAAAACACCGCTGATTGAAAATGGGGTATTGAAAAACTATCTTTTTGACCTCCAAACCGCAGGTTTTTTAAATACCGTCTCCACAGGAAACGGTCACCGTGATTTTGACTCATTACCGTCTCCACTTTGCAGTAATATTGTAGTTTTGCCGGGAGAGGAGGCTTGCCTCGTTATGGATTTTTATGATATGATTAAGGATATGAAGGAAGGAATTATCATAGATTCTGTGTTAGGTGGTGGGCAGAGTAATGTCTTAGCCGGGGAATTTGCCTTTAATGTGGAGTTAGGGTTTAAGGTAGAAAATGGTGAAGTGGTTGGTAGGCTTAAGGATACCATGGCATCAGGTAATGTATTTGATATATTTAATCGCATAAGGGCAATAGGTTCAGAATCATATTCCTGGGGAAATGTCATCAGCCCGCATTTTTACTTTGATGAGATAAATGTAGTAGGAAATGGTAAGTGGTAAGTGGTAAGTGGTAAATGGTAAATGGTAAATGGTGAATGGTAAATGGTGAATGGTAAATGGTAAATGGTAAGTGGTAAATGGTAAATGGTGAATGGTGAATGGTGAATGGTGAATGGTGAATGGTGAATGGCAAGCGGTCGAATATCCTTATCATAAAACTT
>JBDRHR010000061.1:0-18449 GCA_043816605.1 Nitrospirota bacterium | reverse complement strand
CTCTTCCGCTCTTCTGGTCTTCTGGTCTATTTACCTACTTGTCTACTGCTCTTCCGCTCTTCTGGTCTTCTGGTCTTCTGGTCTTCTGGTCTTCTGGTCTTCTGGTCTTCTGCTCTTCCGCTCTTCTGGTCTTCTGGTCTTCTGGTCTTCTGGTCTTCTGGTCTTCTGGTCTTCTGGTCTTCTGGTCTTCTGGTCTTCTGGTCTATTTACCTACCTGTCTACTGCTCTTCCGCTCTTCTGGTCTATTTACAGCCTTTTGAAAACTCCATAATAATTTGCCAACTTCTTCTATAAGAAATACGGTATCGGACACATCATTCTTTATATAATTTAACCTTTTAGCAAATTCAAACAAATATTCAACTTCTGCTAAAGACCCAAGAGAAATATCTATAAACCGAGACAGTTCTTTTTCACTCTTTCGTCCATACCCTTCAACTATATTGGTAGGAATTGAAAGTGCCGCCCTTCTTAATTGGGATGTCAAACCAAATATTTCTGTTCTTGGGAAACCCTCGGTTAACTTATAAATACGAAATGCAAGTTCATCTGCCTTTTGCCAGACAATTAGATTTTTATATTTAGCCATACATTTCCCTTCTGCTCTTCTGCTCTATTTCCCTTCTGCTCTTCCCTTAATTCCCTTTAATGTTTCCTCAGCCATTTTTTTAACAATTCGGGCAACAATCAATTTACCAATCAAATTTCCAATCAACGGAATTTTTTTATACTCAAAGTCGTGGGTCAGGGTTATTTGAACTCCATCTTTGGTGTTTTCAAAAAGCCATTGGATTTGCATCCCTTTTATTGGTCCTTCCAATTGCTCTGCCTTGATGGATTTATTAGGTTCTATCGTTACGCAGGATTTCCATTTAACCGCTTTTTTCCCCACCTGCCCAATCCGCTCGACAATCATTTTATTTCCCTCACGGCTGACTACCTTTACTTCCTTGTAGGAGGGGATAAACTCAGGGTATTTCTCCATATCAGCGGCTACTGAAAATACCCTGTTCATGTCTGCCTTGATTAGTATTGAATTTACTGTCCGAATCATCCTGCCACCTTCCTAATGAGTTATTTCCTCTCCTTCTATTTGACGCACCATTTCGTGTACAATCTCCTCTGCATACGACTTTAGAAGGTTAATTACTGATTCAAATGGCTTGGTAAATCCGAGTGATTTGTATACCTTTTCATCAAATGGAGGTGTATTGAATTTCCGAGCCAAAATATGTCTCAGTCCAACAATCCCATGCTTTTGTTCCGCAAGTTTGATGACCTCATTCCATACTACACCATGTTTTTCAATATAGGTGACCAAATCTACAAAGTCCTTAATTTCATCTCGCATAGCTAAAGCAACCAATTTATCTATGAAAATATCCTGATGATGTGCAACTTCCATCTCCCCTATTTTTTGTTCCGCAATGTAAATCCTTTTTGCCGGATATTGCACAAATTCTACTTCCAAGCAGGTATTATCCGCAAAGGTGCAGGTAAAAATGTGCCGGTCATAATGCTTGATATAGGAAATGCAACTATCAGGGAATGTTTGTATAATAATATTTTTAGCATATTCCAAAGCCTCTTGAGAGATTGGTTCTTGAGTAAAAAAATCCAGGTCCAGACTAACCCGATGTTTAAGGTCAAATAAGGCTAAGGCAGAGCCTCCACCAAAGTAAAATTGTTTTCCAATTTCACTATTGGCAATAGATTCTAATAATTGTTGTTGTCGTGTAGGCCATTCATTTACCACGAGTTTCCTCCTGCCATATTCGATAATATAACTTAATCGCCTCCTGAGTTTCATGGGGAATATGCAAACGGTCTAAGTAAGCATAAAGTAATTCAACGCTTTTGCGGTCGTGTCCATAAACCGGAAAAAATTCAGCCAGCCGTTGTAATGCCCAATTTTTACCCGGAGGATACTTATAGTCCCACAAAAGTGCCTTAGGAAAAGATTTCTCCCAATCTTCAACTACTTTCAATGATTTTACCCCCTAATCAATAATTGCCACAGCCCTTGTCCAGCCAGCCCCTGCCTTTTCTATATTTACAGGAAAGCAGGCAACCTTAAACCCATAATTTATCGGTATCTTATCCAGATTAGCCATCTTCTCAATATGGCAGTATTCCTTTTTGCGACCGACAAAATGAGCAGGCCAGAGGTATTTATTATCCTTTGTTTTAATGTAATCATCAAACATCGCCGCCCAGCCGCGGTCAAATCCAAAGGTATCAATCCCGATGAGCTTTACCCCTTGCGAAATTAACCATAAAGTCGCCTCCTCTGACATACCGGGATGATTCAGGTATTCTTTGGTATTGGCGAATTTATCCCAGCCGGTCATAATCAAAACTATATCATAAGGTTTGATTTGGTAATTAATCCGCTCTATTGCCGATTTTATATCTTCTACGGTAATGAACTCACCTTGTTTTTTATGGCGTAAATCAAGTAGAACGGCATTTGAATAACACCAATTTAAAGGAATTTCACCAATAGTTTTAGCCGGTTTGCCTTCTGATGTAGGTCCAAAATGCCAGGGTGCGTCGAGGTGAGTTCCTGCGTGGGTATCGGTTTTTATCTCCTCTAAGGCAATGCCGAGTTTATCAGGGAAATCTTTAGCGGTGATGCGGTATTTTCCTGATAAATACAGGATAAAATTCTTCAGATGTGACACAAGTGAATTTCCCTTACAAAGTAAAGCCCCTAATCCAAGGAGTAACGCACCTGTTTTATGGTTGATATATTTAATCTTTGGTGGGTCAGGTTCCGGCCCATACCCTTTTAATGGAAGACTTAAGTCAATTATTTGCATTCTATTTTTCCCTTCCTGGAAATAATTTCAGACACTGGGCATTAGCCCTCCTCGTTTCAAAAAGAAAATTTGCAGTCCTTTCTTCAAAGTTTTCCCTTTATGGACAGGTATTGAAAGATTATAAGATAGCCCTTCTTTTTCATAATATAATGACTTCCACTAATACGGAGTAAATACCAACCGTGTTTCTTAAGTAACTCTACCATTTCTTCGCCGGTTAGGGTTTTCATAAGACTAACTCCATTATTTGGGCATTCTTTTCAATTTTTATTTTTTCATTGGTTCCAAGTACCCCTAATACAGCTTCTTTAAGATTTTGTATAACTTCTTCTATCGTTTCTCCCTGGGTTGCACATCCCGGTAGTACTGGAACTTCAGCCCAATACCCACCTTCTTCTGCCGGATGTAAAACAGCTTTAAACTGCATTTTTAATCCTCCTCCAAATTCTCTTGTTATACCACCATAATGAATAATTACACCCCTTCGGGGTTGAAATATTATTGCATTACAGGCTATAATAATACCAGCCCTTCGGGCTTTAATAGTGAGAATAAACAGGGATTAGCGGTACTGAGGAGCTTATCTCTTTGTGCCTCATAATAATTCAATTCTATAAAATCTTCTAAAACTTCCTCCTCTTCTACCTTCCCTGTTTTAATCTTTTCGTCAAGTTCATCTATTGATTGGACACCGTATCTTTTAGCAATTTTAAATATCTCTGCCTCTACATTTATAGAGGGATTTATCTAAGTATGTGCTTATACTCTCTCTTTCAAATTTCTGTGTATCAACACTTAATATTGAAGATACTTCTTCACATATATGCATTTTTGCCTCCATTCTTAAATTTTAAACTTGACTACCTGTATCTTAAATAACCAACTAAAATTGGTGACTTGTGGCAATATGAACAGAGGTGCATTTCTTCTCATAATTTACCAATTTTACCATCCTATCACCCTGGTTGTGCTGTATGCCCATATCAATCTGCCAATCACCTTTGGTATATCCTGCCCCTATGTTATACCATTCTCTGTCCATATCAATCAGGTTAGTCAGACTAACTGCCTTGTCTGGTATTGGCGATGGGTCGGTAAAGAACCCTGCGCGTAGTTTCCATACCTCATTAAGCGTGTATTCAGCACCAAGACGAACTTTGTTGGTATCCTTCCATCCTAAACTTTCATCAATATCGTGAAGGAAAGTACCTTGTTGACTAAAAGTAACCTCTTGCCTTTGCTTACTCCAGTCTGTGCAGTTTAAATCAGCAGTAAAAACCAGGTTAGGATTCTCTTTATAGGCAATACCAAGGGCATAAGTAGTTGGGTGTTGCTGCTTTAGGTCAAAGTCCACTTTTTCACTACTCATTATCCATGGTGGCGAAATAGTCCCTGTTGGGAAAGGATAGTTTGTATTAGCGTCTCCTTTTACACTAATTTTGCTCCCACTACGATACACAAAACCGACACTACATTTCTCATTTGGAAAGGCATATAGGAGTCCTACTACCCCTTCAAAATTATTACCCTCACCAGTCATTTCAAAGTTATAAGTATACGCTGGAGTTGTAACTTTCTTAGTTGCCTTCCTCTCCAATTCCCAATTAAGGAAATTAACGCCAAGTCCAAGTGATAGATTCGAGGTAATCTTCTTGGCTGCGGTTAAGGCAAGGATTTTCTCGTAGGACTCAACTTTATAGGTAGCCTTTTGGACCACACCTTGGCTATCTTCCCATTCAGAGGCATAACCCATAGGCATATAAATTGCCCCGCCAATAGCAAATCCTTTAAATTGGGTATAACCGGCAAGCGTAGGTAGATAAACCGTGGACTCCACATCCTTTTTATTAAACTCAGTGGGTTCTCCTCTTAATTGAAAGAAAATATCCCCTTGGTCTAGACTGGGGTAGGTAGGAGGAGAAAGAGGCTTATTAGATACTGAATTCCCATCGCTTCCAGTTACCGGGATATAATCGAGGCTAAACCCAAAGCCTTTGTCTTCAAGTTGAGTCAATCCTGCCGGATTCCAGATAACCGCTGACCAATCATCCGCCAGACCAACAAATGCCCCACCCATAGTCAATGGTCGGACACAAGCCCCGGGTCCTTCATACGCCGCACAAAACCCTTCACTTGCTACGCCAAAACAAAAAACGCTCATTACCACAACACTAACTAAACATTTTTTTAACATTTTACATTTACCTCCTTTTTGGTAAGTTGCAATTAGATAAACACTCTACTGTTGATGACGAATCCGCACGATACTTGGAGCAATAACGCTAAACGCACTGATGAATTCTGGTGCATGGTCATCAAATACTTTGGAAACAAGAGCCGCTTTGGTTACTGCCGTTAACCCCGCTAATCGCAATAACACAACTCCTGTGTGAATAAGTCCCTGACGATAGACCATTTCCCCAAAATCTTTGTCGGCGGTGAGCAACAAAGACTGTTGCTCATTTGCTCGTTGAAGCACAACATCATCGATGATACCCGGCGACATTTCCGTGATAGACTTTACATCGTACCCATCTTGGCGTAATCGCACAACAATAGGTTTATCAACACTTTCGTCTGCCAGAAGATTCATGCTGCTTTCTCCAACACAGGATAAACCACATCAGCCCGGAGAATTTGAGTAGCGAAGTCCAATGCCGCATAAATTGCCGGTTTTGTGAGATGTGGATAGGCTTCAAGCAATTGCTCAATCGTTTCTCCAGCAGACAACTTTTCTAAAATTAGTTCAACAGTAATCCGTGTTCCTGCGACTACAGGTTTCCCCATCATGATAGATGGATGAGTTTGGATTAATTGCGTGTTCATATGTTCTCATTCCTCCTCGTTCAAGGGATTTTATTTTATCGGTTGAGCTTGTATCAACCAAAAAATCCGCTTCATACATCTGTTTAGAATTCTCAATTGCCTTTATAGTAACTGTAACATGAGTTAATCCCATTACCCTTCCTCACTTTGTACGGACAACCTTTATGGTTGTCCATCTTGTTCTTCTCTCAGATACTTTGCCGCCTCCTCTGGTGGAGTAGGATTAATAAAGACACCTGAGCCCCACTCAAACCCGGCGACATCGGTTAATCTTGGAATTAATTCAATATGCCAGTGATAATGTTTAAGTTGGCTGGCATCCATTTTGCAGGGTGCGGTATGCAGCATATAATTAAATGGTGGATTGTTAAGCGTCTTATTCATTTTCTTAAGTATGCCGCCTAAAACCTCGGCTAAAGCCATCACCTCATGCCTGGTAATATCAGGAAATGTTGCATCGTGCACCTTTGGTAAAATCCAGCATTCAAAAGGAAATCGCGAGGCAAAAGGTGCCAGAGCAATAAAATCCTCATTTTCCATTATTATCCGCTCGTTAGACTCTTTTTCCTCCCGAATAATATCACAGAAAACACACCTATCTTTATATTTAAAATACTGGAGTGCCCCCTCCATTTCCTCACGCACACTTGAAGGAACAATAGGGGTAGCAATCAATTGCGAATGTGGATGTTCTAAAGATGCCCCTGCCGCAACCCCATGATTTTTGAAGATAAGTATGTATTCAAACCTTGGGTCACGATTTAAGTCAATTGACCTATCCCGATATGCCCAGAGAGTCTCCTCTACCCTGCCAATTTCAAGGGAAGCAAAATCTAACTCATGTTCCGGCGTTTCTATAATTACCTCATGTGCCCCCGTGCCACTCACGGTATCAAACATCCCCTGACCTTTTTTCACTAATGCCCCCTCTATTTGTAAGGCAGGATATTTATTCGGCACTACCCGTAACCACCAACCAGGGGTATTAGGTAAAGTCCCCTGTTTACGGTAGGATAAGATTTCAGGTGGTGTTTTTGATTCATTACCTTCACAAAACGGACAAGAAATTATTTCTTTCTTTTCTTTTTCACCTTTTGATTTAAAATCTGATGGCCTTTTGGCTCGTTCAGTAGCAACAATTACCCACCGGTTATTCACCGGGTCTTTTCGTAATTCAGGCATAATTTTTCCTCCTCCTTAAAATTATAACCGCAGAGACGCAAAGACACAGAGAAAGATTTAGAGTTTATTTACAATACGCTTGATTGCCAACCTAATTATTTTCTCTGTCATGTGATTTATTTCCATATTTTCTCCGTTTCTTTGCGTCTCTGCGGTAAATTAAATTTATTATATCACAAATTATTACAAATGTCAACATTTTTCCCTTGCCTTTTTCCATATATTCTGGTATATTAGAAGTGGAAAGTTTATAAAGTTGAAAGTTATAAAGTTTATAAAGTTATAAAGTTTATAAAGTTATAAAGTTATAAAGTAGAAAGTAGGAAGAACCTATTTCACTTCCTAACTTTCTACTTTATAACTTTCAACTTTATAAACTTTCCACTTACATGTGAGGTGATTAAATTATGGCTGGTAAAGGAATTGTTTATAAGGGACCTCTGCCTAAAGAGGCTTGCCTCGTAGAAGAAAGTCCAAAGGCTAAGAAGGTAAAAACATTAATTGAAGAAATACCTCAAACCATTCCGCAACAAACTCAAAAAGAGGCGTTAAAGACCGTAGAACATATTATTAGCAATGTCCGAATAGGCAAGGCTATTGAAGAAGAACCGTTAAAAAAGGTAATAAAGCAGATGGTAGAGGAGGTTATTTCTAATCAAGAGGCGATGTTAAACTTAGTAAAAATCAAATCCCATGATGAATATACCTTTGCCCATTCAACTAATGTTTGTACCTTAGCTATCTTGCTCGGGATAAAGCGTAACTTTAATAAGGCTGAGATTGAAGAAATGGCCATAGGTGGGATGCTCCACGATGTTGGTAAGGTAAAGATTAAAGAAGAAATCCTCCTTAAACCTAATAAATTGACCATAAAGGAATATGAAGAGGTAAGGAAACATCCTCTTTATGGGTATGAGATTTTAAATGAAAGCAAATTATCTGAGCTGCCAAAAGTAATTGCCGCTCAACATCATGAACGCATTCATGGTCAGGGTTATCCTCAAGGATTATCTCGGGATAAGATTCATCCATTAGCAAGGTTAGTTGCTTTAGTCAATCTGTATGATTCGCTAACGACGGATAAACCCTATCGCAGTAAATTTTTACCTCACGATGCTATGCGACTTATTATCAGCCAATCAGGGCGGGATTTTCCCGTAGAGGATGTAAAAAAATTTGTCGAGGATATGTCTATCTATCCAATGGGTAGTTTTGTCCGTCTTAACACTGGGGAAATTGGTGTCATCACCAGAATAAACAGATATGCGGTCATCAGACCATGGGTGAAAATACTACTTAATGCAAAGAGGGGGATTTTGTATAAACCTATTGAGGTAAATTTAATTAAGGATAAAGAGCGGTTTATCGTCAATTGTGTAGGAGAAGAGGTAATGTTTGAATGAAATGTAACTGTAAAGTTTGTAAAGTTATAAAGTTTATAAAGTTGGAAAGTCTGGAAATATGAACTTTATACTTTATAAGCTTTATAAACTTTCAACTGTTATATTTTTGTGGTAAAAGAGGGAGTTAAATACATACAATGAAATTAATTTTAGTACGTCATGCTGAATCTATCTGGAATAAGTTAAATCGGGTTCAGGGAATAAGGGACCCTCGATTAAGTGAGAAGGGGCGCAGACAATCCCAACTATTAGCTAACAAATTTGATGGAATGAGTTTTGATGCGGTTTATAGTAGTCCTTTAAAAAGGGCTTATGAAACTGCTAATATAATAAGTCCTATAAGACTTATAAGACCTATAATCCTTAAAGACCTGCAAGAGATTAAATTAGGGGTTTGGGAAGGCAAGACTATAAAACAGGTGCAAGAGGAGTATAAAGAGTTATATGCTCAATGGTATCAAAAACCAGTAGAGGTAAAGATACCGGGAGCAGAGACCGTTTTAGAATTTAAAGACCGGGTAGTCAGTGTGTTTGACGGAATCAGGGCAAAACATCCAGACCAGGAAGTACTTGTAGTTACCCATGGTGGTGTGATTGCGGTTTATTTAGCTCACTTATTAGAAATGAATTTAAACCGACTCTGGTCAATTTCACTTAAAAATGCCTCAGTTACAATCATAAGTTTTTGTGAGGCTTGCCTCGTGGAGAATTTCCCTTGTGTTTTACTATTTAATGATACTTGCCATCTGGAGTCTGAAAAGGATTTAGTAACATGGTAAAACGATAAACCAGAGCCGTATCCGGTCTGTATTATCCGCATTTAAAACAATATCCCCTCTTTTTATTCCTGCTTTTTCTGCCGGAATATCAGTCCCAATTACCAATTACCCTTCCCTTAACTCTGCACCAAAGGTATTTTTAAGTTCCATAATAATCTTATTATGCACCTCGTTCACTTCTTCATCGGTTAGGGTTGCCTCAGGTTTGCGATAGGTGATGGCATACGCTAAACTTTTGTATCCCGCAGGTATTTTATCCCCCTGATAGACATCAAACAAACTAACCTTTTCGATTAAATCCTTGCCTGCATCTTCAATTATCTTAGTAACCTGCACGCAACTAATATCTTCTTTGATTAAAATGGCTACATCACGCCTGACAGCGGGATATTTAGGTAAAAGCTTAAATCTCCTTTTAAGATTGACATGGTCAACAAGGTTATCCCAGTCAAGTTCAAATAAATAAATCCCACCAGGGAGCTTTAATTCCTCGGCTATGTCCGGATGTAACTCACCTATAATTCCAAAGGTAGTCTCCTGGCAAACCAATTTTATTTGCCTTGACGGATGAAGACTCAAATGGTCGCCTGCAAGTAATTCATAGCCGGTTATGCCCAATTCCAAAAGTAATTTTTCAACAACACCTTTTAAATCATACAGATTACTTAAAATCGTTTTATCCCGCCAATTAGGCGGACGGAAATTACCGGCAATCATATCGTAATACTCATCTTTGGTAAAGTTTAATTCCCGCCAATTAGGCGGATGGTAATTACCAGCAATAGCCCCTATCAAAATCCTCTTTTCCTTTGGGAGTTTTTTTTCTCCATCTGCTAAAAATACCCTGGCTAATTCAAATATCTTTAAATTATATGTATCCCGGTTTATATTCCAGGTTATGACCTTTAAAATATTAGGGATTAATGAAGAACACATTAAATTCTCATCCTCTCTTAATGGGTTATTGATGAGGACTGCATTAGTTACCGGTATTTTAGTTTGCCGTAGAATGTTTGGGGAACTAAAGGCGTAGGTAATAACCTCATAAAATCCGCAACTCACCAGAATTTCCTTTGCCCTGTCGGCTAATTCATATTCACGATTAATGGCGACATTAAACGAGCCTGCGGGTAAGGAGACAGGAATCTTATCATAACCGTACACCCTGGCTATTTCTTCTATTACATCAATTTCACGAGTAATATCCAGATGTCTAAAAGAGGGAACTTCAATTTGTAGGCAGTTATCCTCCTTTTCCTTAATTCCAAAACCGAGCGGTTGTAAAATCCCTTTGATATCCATTATGTTTATACTTGTCCCCAATATTTTATTAACCCGCTCTGGTGTTAAATTAATAATGGTCTTTTTGAATTTCTTTGGGTAGTCATCGACTATATCAAAGACATCTTTCCCATTGCATATCTCTACGATTAGTTGAGTTGCCCGATTTTGGGCGTTAATTAATCCTTCAGGGTCAACGCCACGCTCAAATCTATAAGAAGATTCTGTTTGTATCCCTAATTGTTTGGCTGTCTGCCGGACATTTGTAGGGTTAAAGTAGGCACATTCTAAGAAAATGGTGGTTGTCCCTTCTTTAACACCGGTTTCTTCCCCGCCAATTACTCCGGCTAAGGCAACAGGTCTTTGTGCATCCGCAATAATAAGCATCTCTGGAGAAAGTTCGTAGGTTATTCCATCTAAGGCGAGGAGTTTTTCACCTGAAGTAGCACGGCAAATAATTATCTTACCCCCAAGCAATGTTTGGTAATCAAAGGCATGGAGTGGATGACCCAATTCCATCATCACAAAGTTGGTAATGTCAACAACATTATTAATCGAGCGGATACCGGCTTTTTCCAGACGGTCGGAAAGCCAGGATGGAGAAGCACCAACCTTTACCCCATCAATTATCCTGCCGGTATATCGAGGACATAATTTAGGCTCAACTAAAGATACATTGAGCATCGAGGTTAACTTTAACGAGGCAAGCCTCTTAGATAAATCAAAGGTTTTGGACGATGAAATTTTTAGCGGGTTATGAGTTATGGCGGATATTTCTCTTGCCATCCCAATCATACTCAGGCAGTCACCACGATTAACGGTCAACTCTAAATCTATAACCGTATCAGCCCCCTTTTTCTCTAAATTAGCGGTTTCAAATCCTAAATCAGTTAATTTAGCGGCTAATTCCTGTGGTGAAAAGTCAAAGTCTATATATTCCTTTAGCCAATTATACGATAGCAACATTTACTTTCCCATTCCTCCTTCTTTGCAAACTTTGCGTCTTTGCGAGAAACTCCTAAAATTGTTCTAAGAATCGCATATCGTTTTCAAAAAATAATCTAATGTTATTGATGCCGTATTTTAACATAGCAATTCTTTCTACCCCTAATCCAAAGGCAAAACCAGTATATTTTGTCGAGTCATAATTTACTATTTTAAAAACCTCAGGGTCAACCATCCCCGCACCTAAAATTTCTAACCAACCTGTGTATTTACATACCCCACAGCCTTTTCCATCACAGATAACACAGGCAATGTCCACCTCGGCAGAAGGCTCTGTAAAAGGGAAGAAACTTGGTCTGAATCTAACATCAGTCTCTGAACCAAAAATAAGGTGAACAAAGGTTGAAAGGATACCTTTTAAATCACTAAAGGTAGTTTGCTCGTCCACCAATAATCCTTCTACCTGATGAAACATAGGTGAGTGGGAAATATCCGCATCCCGTCGATAGACCCGTCCAGGAACAATTATTCGTAATGGAGGTTTTTGCTTTTCCATTACCCGAATTTGGACAGGGGAGGTATGCGTTCTCAAAATTATATCTTTAGAGACATAAAAGGTATCATGCATATCCCTCGCCGGATGATGGGAAGGAATATTCAGGGCATCAAAATTATAATAACTTAATTCTATCTCAGGACCCTCTGCTACCTGAAATCCTAATCGGACAAAGATATCGACTATTTCCTTTAACACTTTAGTTATGGGATGCAACTTACCCAATTCAGGCAAGATACCGGGCAGGGTAATATCCATTTTTCCCCTCATTAGTTTTTGTGCCTCATCAACGAGGCAAGCCTCTTCGGATTTTAATGTCGTCCCCTTTTTCTCAAGCAGTTGAGTAACCGTATCCTTTATTTCATTAATTAATTTACCTGTCTCAGGTCGCTCTTGAGGTGGGAGATTACCCATTTGCTTTAAAAGTTGAGTAAATATTCCCTCTTTTCGGCCCAAATACTTTATCCTTAGTTTTTCTAATGCCTCAAAAGAGATAACTTCGTCAATTTCTTTTTCAGCCTTAACGAGGCAAGCCTCTTTGCTTAATGATGTTAATTCTTCTTTCATCTTTTCCTCTCGTAATTACTATATGCAAACCGTTAATTAAATTGACATAAAATATAGCCACAGATTCACAGATTAATAATATAAAATATTCTAAAAAAGAGATATTTCTTACAATCTGTGGTAATCTGTGAATCTGTGGCAATATTTATATTATCTGTTTTTACTGTGTGGTAACGCTTGGGTCAAATGTCAACAAATTTTCTGGTTTCCATATAATTAACAATTCACCATTCACAATTGATAATTATTAATTGACCCCGGTCAGCCATAAGGCGACCAATATTCCTATTCCAGCGCCCACGAAGACTTCGACCGGTGTATGTCCTAATAATTCCTTTAGTCTTTGTTCACTTATTGTTCCCTTTTCATAAAGCTCGTCAACCATAATATTTAAAATTCGTGCTTGTTGACCTACTGCCCGGCGGACTCCAACGGCATCAGTCATAATAATAATTGCAAAAATTAGACTTACAATAAAAATAGATGTATCCCATCCTTCTATTTTACCTACCGCTGTACATAAAGCCATGACGGTAGCCGAATGAGAACTCGGCATACCGCCGGAGCCTAATAAAAGTTTAAAATTTATTCGCCTATGCTTGCGGGCATAAAAAATAATCTTTAAAACCTGAGTAATTAACCAGGCTAAGGTAGCGGATAAAAATATCTTATTCTCGAAAATAGTTACAAAAATATACACCATTTATCTATGTTCCTCTTTCTTGGTAAACACCTCTTCACCTGCCGGTTCTATAATAAATCTGGACATATCCTTAATCAAATCTATATCTTCAACCTTTGAGAGTGGCAACATCTCTCCTTGTGAATCAATCAATAATCTAATAGTAGGTCTGATAATAGCCCGTTCATTGACCTTAATAACCAATCCAATTTCTTTTGTATTAAGCCTGACTAAGCTCCCTAAAGGATATATTGACATTGCCCTTAAAAAAGACTTGACTACATCTACCGAGAAATCACTATAGGTATGGCTGATAATAATTCTCATTGCATCATAAGGAAGCAGGCTCTTTCGATATGGTCTATCCGTCGTCAAGGCATCATAAACATCCGCTATTGATGTTACCACGGCTAATTGTGGGATTTTATCACCTGTTAATCCTTGTGGATAACCTCCACCATCATATCTTTCATGATGACTATAAGCGACCATCCTGGAAATTTCACTTATATCTTCCTCTCTCGAAAGGATATTATAACTATAAATAGGGTGTTTTTTTATCTCTTCAAATTCAAACAAGGATAACTTTTCAGGTTTATCTAATATTTCAAGATTAATCATTACTTTGCCTACATCATGCAATAAAGCCCCTAAGGCTAAATCTTCCAATTCTTTTCTCTTCAATTTCTGTTTTATACCTATAAGGATAGCCAAGGTACAAACATTGATAGAGTGAGAGAAGGTATACTTATCATGAGTTCTAATATCCATCAGATTTAACAAAGAACTATCATGTCTGGTGATGGTCTCTTCAACTAATTTAGCTACCACCTCCCTGATTTTTTCCCGGCTTACTATTTTCCCAGCTCTTGCCTCCTGAAGACTCAGATGAACAACCTTTAATGCTAACTCTTTTGTTTCATTAGAAAGTACGGTTGGGATGTCCTGAATTAGCTTTTTAGCTTGGGCATTTTTAAGAATTTTATCATCAAAGACTTCTATTTTTGGAGGTTCTGCTATAAAATATCCCGGCATATTCTTATTATATCTAAATTTTATTCAAAAGTCAAGGGAAAAATCCATCGAGGCGTAATGGGTCAGTTATGAGGGGGGACTTTTTGACTGGGCAAGAAAAACAACCCCCTAACCCCCTTTTTTAAGGGAGAATAAAACGGAATTGTGCCATATTCCCCCTTAATAAAGGGGGTTAGGGGGTTGTTTTTCCCTTGTAACTGACCCATTACATCGAGGCATTCGGAAACCCTCCCCAATTCATATCATAATTCAAGTAAGTGTTGATAATTAAATACTATGATTTTCCTCAATCTGCACCTTATCCGCTAAACCGAGGTCATCCAAGAATAAGTCGAAGCTCGAATTTCATGCTCCGGGCAAGCATTGAGTTTAATGTAACACGGAAATCAACACCTACTTGAAGCTCTGTCCCTGCCCTGAGTTTAGGGAGAATTTTTGTGCCAAGCCGATTCCATAGCTCAGGCGGAATAGTCCCCGAAAGATGGATGGTGCAATGTCGTGATACAGGTTCAGGCTCAATCCCGGGCTCAAAAACTGGCTATGGTACTAATTCTAACGGTGCTTGAGGTTCAAACGGTTTTGCCACAGATACAGGCTCAACTCCTATTTTAAGAGTTTGGGCTTTATCTTTGTTTAGTCGATTATCTGCAATAACTATAAAACGATATCCACCCCAGATCTCATCTTTTGCCGATTCCTCAGCCTCAGCTATTCTGGAATGAATCTCAGCACGGTCAGTGCGGTCAAAATCTGCACCGAGTGTGCCTTCTGCGACTTCTTCTTTCAACCCGTTTCCAGGCAAGCCAAAGCACTAATCTGTAATCTTCCCATAAAATGCTTGCTCTCCCTTTGTAATCAATTTATATCTCCATCCTTGCTTTTTGCAAAATTCCTCTGCGGTTTCTCTCTTGAGTTTTGTTGAAAACCACAAAAGAAGAGGTAATCCCTTTGTCTCGTGAATCTCCTTCTCTCCGTTGCGATATTCAACTAAAAAGTCGGGTAGGTAATGTCTTGTAAAACCTAAAAACTTATAAGGTATTTTAATCCCATATTTTTTAGTCCAGCTTTTTACTGCTGGATTCCTTTCTAACTCTACGATGTATTGTCGCTCAAGAGTAGAGTCGTAATCTTCTTTCCCATAAGGGCTTTTTTTGAGATTAGTTAATGTTCCTCTTTTAGTTATCATTTTGATGAAAGTATCCCCTCTATCAATTCCGGCATTAAAAATACATCCCTTATCTGGTCAATTACCCACCATAATCTTCGTAAAGCAACTTCATCACTGCTTTCCTCGACTTCCTGTCCACCTAAAAATCGTTTCTTGATATGGTCACGAATAACCTTTACCAAAATCACCTGCCGTTCATCTGGATTACGGTCATATTCTAAGAGTGCATTATGGGCAATTAGATGAATCTGACGCACCAACTGTTTCTTCAATTCCTCTATCGTCCAGCATTCGGTTTTAGTAATTCTTGCAATCTGCTCAACCGCTATCTTTGGAACACCGGCTTTATCAAAGGTAGTTAAATCTGCATCAAGATTATAACTCTTTATCTGCTCAATATCTTCAGTAATATTCATCTTATAGAAATCATACTTGTACTCATCTAAGAATTTCTGCCATTCATGAATCGGCTCGGCAATTTCTGGAGGCTCAGGTGTTGGCGACAACGAAGAGACATCAAAGATTTTTTCTGCATCTTCAAGTGTAGTTTCGCCCTCATCAACCCTTTCTATTTGTTTTATCTCTGGAATCTTTTCTATATCAACAATCACACCAGCCGGGTCTAATGCATCCGGGTATTCAGTTGCCTTTAATTCATCCCACAGCCACTTATGTTTTAGAATCGGATGGTCAACAACAAAGAGCGATTCCCATTCTTCAGGATTCTTGCTCATCCTTCTTAACCCTCTGCCAATCACCTGTGGACCATAAACAGAGAATTTTTGACCATCAGGCATCTGCTTAAAACTAAACTTACGGAAGAGTAAAATCACAGAAATATTACGGACATCCCAGCCTTCACGAAGCATAAGGACTGAGACTACTGCATCATATTCTGTCTGCGGATTTTTATTTAGGTCACGAGCCGCATCTTTTGATTCCTCATCAGATTCATTGGTAACCAAAAGCACTTTATGTATCCCATAATCCTTGCCAACCCGTTCTAATTCTTCTTTAATACGCTCAGCGTCGGCAATCGAGATGGCTACTACAAAGAGTAATGGTTTGAATTTAGGTGGTGTTCCTATCTTTTGATGTTTTAATAACTCTAAGGCAATGGCTATCTGCTGATGCATTGGATTGATGCTTGTAATGTAACGTGTGACTCTAATCTTTCTCCGCTCTATCTCTTCCCAGGGGACTTCTTCGGCTAATATGGTCTTCCCTGTCTCTAAATCCTCGTATGTCAATTTAACCTTCCTCACATCTGGATGAAATACTACAATCCTTTTGATAATCTTATCCCTCATTGCCTCGGCAATTGGATATCTAAAAATCATCTTACTGTCTGGATGTAAGCCATCAAGACGGTCAGGGGTTGCGGTTGTATCAAGACGGAAAAATCGTTTTGGTTTAAGTTTATTTATTAAATCATCATACTGTTCTGCCTTAGTATTATGTGCCTCATCATTAAAGATAACCAACGACTGGACATTATCTCGCAGGACCTTCCAGTTGTCTGTGCGCTCGTAAATCTGATGAATATTACCAAGAATGATTGTCCCTGCCCTTATTCCAGCAGGACTCTCTAAAGGTTTCATTATATGTAAAGAGATTCTGTCTTTTAGCGACTCATAAGAGTTAAAAAACAAAGGGAATGTATTGTAAATGTGAGTATCTGAATTTGGGTCAAAATCATCTGCCAGTCTTTCGCGGACAATTGTATTCGGCGTCAAAATCAAGAATTTTGTCTGGTCATGCACTATCATCATATAGGCAATCATTGTACCAATAACCGTAGTCTTTCCACCACCAGTAACAATATTGGTTAAAAGGTCTTTTTCCCCTAAGATTTCAAAGCAATAAACACATCGCAGGATTGCCTCAATCTGCATCTTCCACTGCTTGTTGCTAAAGAGCTCCATCTTTGGCTTGAAATGGGGAGAGGAGATATGCCTTAAAAAAGTAATACCGGCTTCAGGAATTCCAACAAATCCCGATTTCACCCATTCCTTAAAATTTGCTTCGTGTGGTTTGAAAAAGTAGTGCATGATTACTCCAATGAAAATAAGCAATTGCCAAAACCCCTGTATTTATAAAGGGGTTTGCTATTCCTCAATTTTATTTTCATCCCCTATTGAGAATAAACTAAATCATTTAACTAACTTGGACTCTAGATTTTTTTGTCCATCGGTTTACTTTTGTAAGTTTAACTATTTTCTCCAACAATGGTTTATCTCTTGCTATTAAGAATCTATCACTGTTTATAGCAGTTGTTAAATTGATACTTGTTACACCTTTTCTATCAATTTCTTTAATTGATATTCCTCCTCCATAATCAGCCATAACTAAACAAGTTCTCTTGCTTAACGGAATAATCTTTTTTGCACCAAGAGTAATTATTCCAACTCCCCAAAAACTTTCAGGGTTATAGTCTTTAGGTGGAACTAACATAAATGGATTATCGCAGATTGTTATCCTCAATGTATCGTTTGAGAATCTTTATGTATTCTACTACCTGACGATTAAACCGCCAGCCAATAATCTT
Organism: Nitrospirota bacterium; assembly: GCA_043816605.1. Lineage (GTDB taxonomy): Bacteria > UBA9089 > CG2-30-40-21 > CG2-30-40-21 > SBAY01 > JBDRHR01. Next base: position 655 of record JBDRHR010000061.1, on the reverse strand, counting down.
AGCCCGCACAAGATTATTCAACTCAAGCCGTGATTTTATCTCATCAAAGAATGCTTTAACCGTCTGGGCATCAATAGAGTCACCTGGATTTGCTGGACCAATCAAGATTGGTTCTTGTTGACCAGGAGGACGAAAACCATTGGTTATGCCTTCTGCAGTATTATGACTTGCTCCATAGCAGGTAAGCACAAAATCAACAAATGAATCCTGTCCAAGATTGGTGAATTTATCAATCGGATAGACACCAAGATAGGAAACTTCAATATTAGGAACTTCCTCTGAAATGCCTTTTTCTTGAAGGCTCAATTGAAATGAGTCATCCTTTGCGGAAATATTGCTCTCTACGCCGCTCATCTGCTCACCTATTTTTACTAATCTATCTAATGTTACAGAAATAGCCACACGAGAGGAATCACAGCCGATGAATCTGCGTTTCAGCTTCATTGCAACCGCAAGAGTTGTCCCTCCACCGCAGAAGAAATCAGCAACTCCTCCGTTTTCTGGACATGATGCAGCGATGATACGATACAAGACCTCTTCAATACTGTTCGGAATGATTTAGAATCTATGATAATAATTACACCCCTTCGGGGTTAAAATATTAGTGCATTACATTATTAGCTATAATAATACCAGCCCTTTGGGCTTCAAGAAC
>JBDRHR010000060.1:0-2470 GCA_043816605.1 Nitrospirota bacterium | reverse complement strand
TAATCACCTCTCTTATAACTCATGATCTTTAAATACATGTCTGCCGTTGGCATAACTCGCCAATTCTTGCCATCGGCTTCATATTTGCTCAGTGCCGATATAGTAATACCTAGGAGGCTTGAAAATTCTTTCAATGTAAGGCCTAAACTGCTTCTTACCTGCTTTATGTCCTTATGCACGTTAATGGTTTTAGTTCTCATGTTTGACCCTCGAAAATATTAGTTTGCTGAAATTCTATAGTAATCACGTTATCTTGTCAAGTGAAAAAAATAATGAAAAAATATTATAAATATATCTTGACAAGACATTGGTTTTAGCTTATGATTACAATCAAACTCGCCCACTGCTGACAACGCCAATCGAGGATAGGCTGGAGCGTGGGACGGGTTTTAAATCTCGAAGCCTCTTGAAATAGAACACTGGCAATCATAGACTTGCAGTGTCATGATCAAAGGCTGAGAGCGGCAAAAACAGTGGTGACTTGTCAATCTAACAACCTAACCTTTAATCTTGCATCCTCTACTTGTTTATTGATTATTATTATTCATTATTAACCTTTAACCGATGATAGGAGTGTTCAAAAAATGTGGTGTGGGGGATGCAAGCAAACCAAAATGAGGTAATATCATGACATATAAATATGACGATATAGATGTCGCCCCACCAACGACAGGCTATTGTGAGGATTGCGATTGCGAGTGTGAGATCGTATGGGTAGATCACGGGATTGGCGCATACGAATATTGGGGAGCAAAGGGTGTCCACAAGGATATTAGAGCGACGTGCTCAACCTGTGGTAACACTAACGTAAGCTATTAATAAGGAGGTCAATTCATGTGTAAATTTTTTTCATTAAATTCAGACGGTAAAGGTAAAGTGTATTACTTTGATTCGGAAATCCGGAAAAAGATAATAGCAGAGGAATTGAACTATAAGCCTGATAGTCACACGTCCATTGCTGACTATTTCGGGTTCAAAGGAGAAAAAGAAGATACATTGAATAAGTACGAATATAATCCTATCACAGGAGAGTTTATAATTGATCAGTTAAACACAAACGATGATTCATTTGAGATTAAAAAACTGTGTCAATCTTTGGATTTTAAACAAATTGTGCCGGAACTGATCATTAAACCTATAATCCATCCATTTAGAGATATCCCGCCTGCGGAAACAGTAACAGATAAAGACATAAAACTCCTGAAAGATTGGGCTTCCGTGGGGTTTTCTGTGTGGGATTCCTTGAGGTCTTCTGCGAGGTCTTCCTTGAAATCTTCCGTAGGGGATTTCGTGTGGAATTCCTTGAAATCTTCCGTGGGGGCTTCCTTGAAATCTTCCGTATGGGATTCCTTGAGGGCTTCCTTGAAATCTTCCGTATGGGATTCCTTGATGTCTTCCTTGAGGTCTTCCTTGAGGGATTCAGTGTGGGATTTCGAGTGGGCTTATATTTCCTCATTTTTTGATTTACAAGAATGGAAAGAATCTAATCCATTTCAGTCTGCTATAGATTTGTGGGAAAGAGGTTTGGTTCCATCTTTTGACGGCAAAGATTGGAGACTGCATACCGGGCCGGATGCAAAAATTGTTTATACATTAGAGGGGGATTAAATCATGGCGTTAATTAATTTACCTAATGGACGCTGGATTGATATTCCAGCACCAAAATACGGCATTGATTACGGTGTCGAATCAAACAAAGTAATCGAAAACAACATCACACCTGAAAGAGTGATAGAGATTTTGCGGGGAATAGATGATGAGTTAGATGATTCAATAATTTATAATAATAAAGAATGGGGAGGGGGAAATAATGATAACGGAAATACACCAAAGCAGCTTGAACATGGCCCTCCGATGTGGGGAGCAGTTCAGGCGTAGATATATCGATAATGATATTATACCGCCTGGTGTTGCCGCTGGGAGAGGGACAGGAGTACACAAGGCAAATGAAATAAACCTCAAACAAAAAATAGTCACACAAAAAGATATGTCCCTCAATGACCTGCAGGATGCGGCAAGGGACGCATATATACAGACATTTAATAATGGCGTATATGTGCCGAAAGACATGCTGTCTGAGAAGAAAAAATTAATCAATATTGGGTTAAATGATACCTTGCGGTGTACTAAGGTATACATAGAAAATGTTGCGCCAATCATAAAACCCATAGAGATTGAAAAAGAATTTAAACTGGATGTAGGATTGGAATTACAGCTTGCCGGCAGAATGGATTACCAAGAGGCGCCGGTTGTAGGCGACTTGAAAACTACAACCATGAAATGGCAACAAGATAGGATTAAAAACGAAATCCAGGTTCCCTTTTATTCCTATGTTCACAGGCAAGAAACCGGCATTAACCCTACTTTCCGGTATGACGTTCTAATCGCTCGCAGGAACAAAGAAAATGAGACGACAAGCGAAGAGTACCAGCCCCTTGAGTATTTATGCTCAGAGACTGATTACAAGGCT
>JBDRHR010000059.1:0-6833 GCA_043816605.1 Nitrospirota bacterium | reverse complement strand
AAAAAGATCCAAAAGGTCTTTTATTTTAATCTGTGAAATCTGCGTAATCTGCGGATATATCTTTCTTTGCGACATTTGCGAGAAATAGAAAGGGGATTTTCAAATGAAAGAAATAATTATTGGAACAAGGGGTAGCAAATTAGCATTAGCTCAGAGTGATGAAATTGCCGCCCAACTTAAAAAATTATGCCCAAATACCAATATAAGGATTAAAATTATCAAGACAAGAGGGGATAAGATAACGGATATACCTCTATCTAAAATTGCAGGCTTGCAGAATACAGGCTTGCCTGATAGTGGAAAAGGCTTATTTATCAAGGAATTAGAGGAGGCTTTACTAAGTAAAGAAATTCATTTAGCCGTCCATTCAATGAAGGATGTTCCCACCGAGATACCTTCAGGATTAATGATTGGGGCAATAACTAAGCGGCTTGACCCAAGGGATGTATTAATTTCTAAAAATGGTCAACTATTGGATGAACTGCCGATGGATGCGGTAATTGGCACAAGCAGTCTAAGGAGAAAGGTACAACTTATTCATTATCGGTCTGATTTAAAGGTTGTCGACCTAAGGGGTAATGTCGATACACGGCTTAAGAAATTGGAGAGCAACGAGGCAAGCCTTCAGGATGAACTTCAGGCAATTGTAGTTGCTGCGGCAGGACTCCTGCGTCTGCACCTTGAAGAAAAAATAACCTATTTTTTGTCCAAAGATATTATCTTGCCCGCCGCTGGACAGGGTGCTTTAGGCATAGAAATACGAGAAGATGCTCAAGAAATAAGCGAAATAGTGGGAAATTTGAATGATGATGATACTTGTTTAGCTGTAACTGCTGAGAGGGCATTTCTTGAAAAGTTAGGTGGTGGTTGCCAAATTCCAGCAGGCGTATTCGGCTGGTTAGAAGGTAATATTTTGAAACTTGAAGGGGTGGTTGCAGAATTAGATGGACAAAAAGTTATCAGGGCACAAATCGAAGGGATATTATCTCAAGGGAAAAAAGAAGTTGCTGTCAGATTAGGGAAAGAACTTGCGATGAGGATTACGCCTCCAGTAATCGGTCAGTTTTTGGGGGGGAAGATGCACCACGAAGGCACAAAGGCACGAAGGAAAATTGAAAATATTTAAAAATTTTAGTGTCTCTGTGCCTTTGCCTTTGTGGTTAATTATCTACCACTAAGACACTAAGAATATTTCTTCCTTCGTGCCTTTGTGCCTTCGTGGTGTACATCTTTTTCCACCGAAAACTGACCGATTACCGCCTCTATCAAAAACCACTTGCTTTTTACAAAAATATTTGATATAATATTTTATTGTTTAGTGGTAAATTTAATGGAATCCGTTGAATTGGTTAATTTATCTCTAACTGAAACCAATTGACAAGGATATAAGAAGGCATAATATGAATGAACTAACACATTTTGATGAACAAGGGCAACCTAAAATGGTAGATGTAAGTCAGAAGGAGATTACCTCTCGTGTGGCTAAGGCACAGGCAACGATTCTCATGAAGAAAGAAACCATTGAATTAATCAGGGATAAGAAGATACAAAAAGGGGATGTATTGAGTGTAGCTACAACCGCAGGTATCTTAGCGGCTAAAAAAACCGCCGAATTAATCCCTATGTGTCATCCTTTAATGATTGAATCCTGCAAGATGGATTTTGCACTGAACGAGAATGAGATAACAATAGAATCGCAAGTTGGCCTATCAGCAAAAACAGGGGTAGAGATGGAAGCACTCATGGCTGTGTCAATAGCCGCTTTGACCATTTATGATATGTGTAAATCAGTTGACCGGAGAATAACCATCTCGGATGTACACCTAATTAAAAAAACAGGTGGTAAAAGTGATACACCACCAAATTTTTAGGAAAGGATAAAGACAATGATTAATTCATTTTTGCTTAATGAAGAAAAAAAACTTATAACTAATTTTAAAGAGATTAACATTCAAGAGGCACTAAAGAACGAGAAGAGCCTTTTATGGATTGATTTGGTTGACCCAACGGATGATGAAATTGATATTTTAAGTGATGATTTTAAATTTCATGAGTTAGCCATTGAAGATTGTATATTCCCTCAAAGTCAACCTAAAGTAGATGATTTTGGCACACATATTTTCATTGTTATTCAAGGGGTTAAAAAACAAAGGGAAAATGGGACTGAGGAATTAAAAACAATAGACTTAGACATATTTTTCGGTAAGAATTTTGTCGTAACAATTCAGGAAGAATCAATTAGAAGTATAACAAATTTAGCTGTGCGTTGCAAACAAAACCCTATGTTCTTAGAGAAAGGCTCTGATTTCCTCCTGCATGCGATTATAGATGGAGTTGTGGATAGCTATGTACCTTTATTAGATGAGATAGATGATAAAATTGAGCAGATAGAGGATGAAGTCCTGACTAATCCCACGCAAGCAGTGGTGGGTGAGATATTCTCAGTAAAGAAGAAGATTTTAGCGATTCGGAAGATAATTGGACCTCAACGGGCAGTGATAGGATTATTATCAAGAAGAGACATTCCTTTTATTAAACCTAATACACTTATTTATTATCGTGATATTTATGACCATTTAGTCCGCATTGGCGATACTATTGATATGTATCGAGACCTGACTACCGATGTTTTAGAGGTATATTTCTCAGGAAGTTCAAGTCGGTTAACCGAGGTAATGAAAGTACTGACAATAATTGCCACGATTATGATGCCTGCGACACTGCTTACTAGTTATTACGGAATGAATATTCACTTACCGGAGTTTGAGTGGACAAGTATTCGAAGTATATCATTTGTCTGGGCATTATCGTGTGGAGCTACATTAGGATTATTGCTATTTTTTAGACATAGGAAATGGATTTAAAAAAGTGCCGCTATACACCAGTAAAGGAATAGTATTACGAAATCAAGACTTAAGTGAAGCAGATAAAATCGTTACCCTGTTCACTCAAAGATTTGGGAAAATAAAGGGTGTTGCCAAAGGGGTAAGAAAAACAACCAGTAAATTTGGCAGTAGTGTAGAAATCTTTACCTGTGCAGATTATCTAATTTATGGAAAAGAGAACAAAGACCTTGATATTATTACTCAGGCACAGATTATTCATTCATTTAAGGAAATCAGAGAAGATTTGGATAAGATTACCATCGGGGCTTTTGTTATAGAATTGCTCGATACATTGGTTGCCGGCAGAGAAAAAGACCCGTTACTTTTTAGCCTTATTCTTCAGACATTAACCTGGCTGAAGGGTGAGTCAAATGAACTTATCATTCCTACCTTTGCCTTAAAATTCATGACCCTTTCAGGACTAAAACCTCATCTCGGAGAAGATTGTATTTTATGTCATAAGGTAAGTGCTCAAATGCAATTTAGCCCGGGACAGGGAGGGATTATTTGCACCAGACACCAGATTGAAGATGGGATAATCATTTCAAATGGTCTGAGAGGGCTTATGCAGCAGTTACTTGTCCTGGATATTTCTAAAATAAGAAAGATTCAAGTCGCCTCTAATTTATTAACAGAACTCCGTAAGATACTCATAGATAATTACCTGAAATTTCATCTTCAAAAGCCATTGAAGTCTATGAGTACATTGAACTTGTGAAATAATCTCATTCCTCATCCTCTTTAATCACAACCTTTGCCTTATCCTTTAATTCTAAAGCAGGGTTCAAGACAACCGCTTCGCCTTGTTTTAAGCCGGATAACACCTCAATCTCGTTTGGGTTTCTGAACCCTAATGTTACCTCTTTCCTGCTTGCATTATTATCCATTATGACAAAGACATAATCCTTTCCTTCAATATTGACTATTGCCTCCTGAGGAATTTTTATGACATCCTTTTTTAAGCCTGAGACAATGACCACATCACAAAGCATCTCGCTTTTGATGTCAATATCTGTGGGATTAAGTTGAATGGTTACCTCAAAGGTGTTTATCTTTTCCGTGAGTTTTGGAGAGGGTGCGAGCTTTTTTATTCTCCCGGTAACCACCTTTCCCAGAAATGCATCGGGAATTACAGAGGCAGACATACCTGATGATATTTTGCTAATATCAACCTCATCTAAATTCACCTTTGCCACAAACTCTTTGTCTGATACAACCACTGAAAGCAACTGTCCATAGGTTACCCAACTACCTTCTTTTACTTCTCTTTGTGTTACAATACCCGAGATAGGTGAGGTAATTTCAGACCAGAGGATTTGCTGTTCTATTGAGGCTAAGTTTGTCTCTATGGCTTTGATAGAGGATAGGGTAGATTCAATCTCTTCCTGATGAGCATTGAGCCTCTCTTCAAGCTGGGTTCTGGCAATCTCAAGCTGTAGCTTTGTTCTATCGTAATCTGCCTTTGTTCTTTTTAGTTCGTCCAGAGAGATAACCTTGTTTTCAAACAGCTTCTTATTTGCCTCAAGTTGTCTTTCTGCCTCACCCAAAAGGACCTCTGCCTCCTTTCCCCTGTCCTCCAACTCTTTAATGTCAAGTCCTCTGTTAAGTTTTGCCAGATTATTTTTATAATTGACTAAATTCGTTTCCTCCTGGTGTTTTTTTGCCAGAAGCTCCTTGTCATCTATGCCGGCAACAAGCTCACCCTTTTTCACAAAACTTCCTTCTTCAAGGATAAACATTATTACCCCGGGGATTTTTGCCTTAAGTTCAAATCTATCCCTTGCCTCAATCTTTCCCCTGGCAGAGACTTTAAGTGCAAGTTTTCCCTTCGTCACTTCACCTTTTACCACCGCAATTTTCTCTCCATCTTTTCCCCTGGCAAGGAAGAAGATAACTCCTCCTATGCCTATCAAAATCACCAATAGTATTATCCATTTTTTCATAGTTTGCTCCTTTTATTTTGTGATATTTCATTTGGGTTAAATATATAGGGTTTTTTTATACTTCAAATTTCTCATACTCTTTCTCACTTAGCCAAAAGGTAGGGTCTATCACTTTTACTTCTTCGTAAGTTAGGTTATATAGCTTGTATACCAGCACATCTATTTGGCGCTCGCATTCTTTGACTTCTTCTTTTTTTACAGGATTTTTAAAATAATCGCTGGATTTTGTAATTGCCAAAATTTTATCAACGACTTCAATAAATGGTTTTTGTACTTTGTCTGAAGTCTCTTTTATAGGTAATAAACTAATCGTTTCATGTTTTAAGGTATATGCGCCGCCTGCTGTCATTATGCCCATGAAACCAAAATAAAATTCCATCAGATTGCTGTTCATTAAAGCCAAAAGATATTTTAGTGGAATATTTTTAGAAATAAGTATGTAGCCGTTGCTTGGCAAATAATGATTTTTATTGTCATAAGCAAAAGCCCATTTATCAGCAGTTAAACCCCAAATGATTTTTTCTTTTTCAAATTCAGAATAATACTTGCAAGCCCTTAAATTCCACCAATTAACTCCTTGGTCTGCTCTTATTTCAAGTTCGTTCTTAAATAACTTTAGATGGTCATAAATTATCGGATAATCTTTTTTTATGTTTGTATCATAACCTGTTTGCAATAAATAATTATTGCTTTCTTGATAAATCCACTTTCTAATATTTCTGCCTTGAAGCAGTGGCTTGATTACAGATATATTTGCTTTATCTTCTTTAATTAATTCTTTTCTTTTTTCTTCGTTAATAATAAAAGCAGGATTAAATCCGGTTGTAACGCCACGACAAATATTGATTGTGCCTGTTTTGCTCATTGCAACCGATCCATTTTCAATTTTTTCTTTCAAATTAAGTTTAGTTTCATTTTCAAGTTGCCATATTTTTTCAGTGAGAGTATTTTGCTTCAAAAAGAATTTATTATTATCAACGAACCCTTTTAAATCTGCGAAGTTAAGTAAAGAGTCGTTAGCAAAAGCAACCTTGACCTTATTGTTTGAATTATTACTTTTTGAAATAGAAAGAATGCAACTGGCAACTAGAGCTTCAAAAACATGAACATCAGTGAAATCAATAATTTCATTGATGTTGAAAGTCGTAATATAGTTTCTCAGATTTTCACCGTAACTTGTTCTAAGAAACTTGTTTGAAGTGATATAAACAAGAACTCCATTTTCTTTTATATTTTTAATTCCATTTTCAAAGAAGTAAACATATAAATCGGCGGTGCCTGAATAAGTTAAATAGTTCTTTTTAAAGACAGCCGAAATGTATTTTAATTTTTTATGTTCTACATATGGCGGATTCCCAATCACCACATCAAACCCGTCTTTAATCCCAAACATCCATGCTGGGGAGAAAAACGAAGAAGAATGTCCATCGTCAAAGGGGTTCCAATCATCAATTTTATTTAAAAAATCTTCAAGGTTCCAACTTTTTTTCAGGATTGCAAATTTGATTTTAATATATTTTTTTGTATCTACAAATTCATCTCGCAGTTCATATTTTCGTTGCCTATCTCCATTAGGGTCAAAATACTGCTGACGAATATTTTCCAATTTTTGTATTTCAATAGATAATTTAATTGCTGTCTCGGCTCTCGTATCTTTAAGTTTATCCAAAAAATCATCATATCCGCTATCAATAAGGCTATTGGCACATATAAACTTAAAATCGAGATTTGGCAAGGCTTTGATATTAAAATTGTGTTTATGGTCAATGGGTTTGTAATCCACTTCGAGCACCAAACTGAGCCATGCCCGTAGTCGTGCAATTTCAACAGCCATAGGCATAATGTCAACACCGTAAATGTTGCAGCTCAAAATTTCATTTTTCAATTCGTAGGAATTGTTGAGCGAATTGCCCACAATTCCACGAAGTTGCATCAGCCGCAGCAACATACCCATTGGAAAAGCACCAGAACCACAAGCAGGGTCAAGAACCTTAATGTCTCGCAA
>JBDRHR010000058.1:0-3723 GCA_043816605.1 Nitrospirota bacterium | reverse complement strand
AGTGAAAAATAACTGTAAACTGTAAAATGGATAATGAAAAATTGAAAATTATAACATTTCGTATAGTTTACCACCCTTCATTTACGCATTCTCATTTTACATTTTTCATTTTACAGTATCCATTTTACAGTATTTCATCCCTTATCTTTGAGTAACATGTTGTCAACCATAGACTTATAAAGACAGAAAAAGATGTGGGTAAGGATAAGTTTTTAAGGGGGAATAAAACGGGGTTGTGCCATATTCCCCCTTAAAAAAGGGGGTTAGGGGGTTGTTCTTCTTGCCCGATCAAAAAATAACCCCGTGTAACTGACCGATTACTGTGAAGTCAAGAAAATTATTGACATTAAAATCATGATAGGGTATAATGTAAGATGTTATGGGAAAGAAGAAAAAAATACTTAAGAAAAAACCTAAGCAGAGTTTTGAAATTAAAGGGTTAACCTCTATCTTTAGCCAGGAGGAGACTTTTACCAAACTCTTCTTTACTCAAACCCTGATTGGATTAGCGGTATTCCTCATCTCCTTCTTCATCTACCTGAAGACCCTGACTCCGACGGTTGGTTATCATGACTCTGGAGATATGACCGTAGCGGCATATTTATTAGGCATCCCTCATCCACCAGGATACCCTCTTTACTGTCTATTAGGGAAACTATTTACCTGTATTCCCATAGGCAATATTGCCTATCGGCTAAATTTAATATCAGGTTTATGTGGCGCATTAACCGTGATGATGGTGTATTTTATAGTGATGAAAATGGAAAATGGAAAATGGAAAGTAACAGAACACGGAGCAAAGAGCAAAGAGCAAAGAGCAAAGAACAATGAGGGAGAAACTCCATACTCCATACTCCATGCTCCATGCTCCATGCTTACTCCCCTCATCCCTGGAGTGGTCGCCGCATTTATGCTCTGCTTTGCGATTACCTTCTGGGAACAGGCGGTTGTTGCCGAGAAATACACCTTGAATGCCCTGTTTGCCACCTTGCTTATCTTTATCCTCATAAAATGGCAGGAATCAATCCATAGTTCACAGTCCGCAGTCCGCAGTCCACAATCTTCAATTCACAATTCACAATTCACAATTCACAATTCGCAATTCTATTTATACCTCTTCACCTTCCTCCTCGGTCTATCCTTTACCCATCATTTGCAAACCATCTTCTTAGTGCCGGCAGGTATTTATTTTATCTTCATAACCCTTGGACGCAATTACAAGAAAATCCTGAACCCTTCATTTATAATTAAAACCCTTATTCTTTTTGTCATACCACTGTGTTTATATCTCTATCTGCCAATCCGGGCAAAGGCACAGCCTTTAGCAAATTGGGGTGACCCATCCACATTTGAGCGTTTTAAAGAACATATCACTGCAGAGGCGTATAGTGGATTTTTTGCCATGAATACCCTACTGTCGAATTTAATTGAGCACCTGAGTAAATTCTTTGTTGAGCAATTTACCTTATTACCACTTCTAATTGGACTATTAGGCGGGATAATATTCCTTATCAAAAGAAGACATTTTGCTATTGCTTTACTCATCATTGTCATCGCTGACACCCTTCATTCTATTCGTTATACCATTCCTAATATTGAGGATTACTACATCCCGGCTTTTATTGTCTTCAGTATCTGGATAGGACAAGGAGTAGCAGGAATTATGGAGATGGGTAGTAAAAAAGTAAAAGAACTCGTTTATCTACTTTTCTTAATCTTACCCCTTTTCCCATTATTAACCCATTATCAATACAATGCCCGCGGGGGGTATTACCTGCCTTATGACCACTGCATGAACATCTTAAACTCCTTAGAAAAAAATGCGGTGCTTATCACTAAGGGTGATGACGACCTGTTCCCGATATGGTATATGCAATACATTGAAAAAAGGCGGACTGATGTCGCACCGTTTAATATGATATTATTTAAGAATTCATGGCATATCGAGCAAAACAAAAGCCGGCATCCATATTTAAATTTAAGTATCCAACCTCAAAAAATGGTTAGTTCCACAAATCCCCAAGGAGATGGATTAGATGATATTAGTCGGTCAAGGTTGGTGGATACTGTGGAGCGAAATTGTCAAACTTATCCTACTTATGCCTATTACATTGATTGCCTGTCTAAAAATTACTCATTAGTGATTGAAGGGTTGTTGTGTCGAGTGTTTCCTCAATCAGATGGAAATAAACAACTTGAAGGGCTTGATAAACATAAGGATTGGTTGAAGATTACAAGAGGGATTTATTCGGGCAAGATTAAGGATAGAAGAGGGGTTGATACCCTTAAAACTTATGCTATGACCTATTTGAATCGAGGGACAACCTATTTTACGATGGGTAAGTACCAGGAGGCAATGGAGGAATTTAAATCTGGGGTTAAAATTCAACCCAATTCCATAGAACTTCACTATAATCTTGGCGGGGCATATATTAATCTTGGCAGGCGAGATGAGGCTATTGGTGAATTTCAAAAGGTATTGGAAATAGACCCCAATTATGAGCCGGCAAAGAATGCCCTGACATCATTAACCTCAAGATAATCGTAAGAGTTTAGTTTTTATCCTGATGCCAGGCTCGTGTTATAGCGTTTCGTTGATTTTTGCCTCAGTACCAATTTAGCCATTCCTCTGCTTAAATATACATAATTCCACCACCAAATACAAAGTTCATAAAGTTTGAAAGTTCATAAAGTTTGTAAATCTACATCTTTTTACTTTCTAACTTTATAAACTTTCTACTTTCTAACTTAAACTAAGATATGAGTTCATACTGCTTAGAAATTTTTCCTGTTCATCTTTAGTCGGTTTATGGTCGCGTGCTATTTCATTTTGTCTCTCAATAGCTTCGTAAAAATTACCCTTAGTACGATTGGCTATGTATATGCGGTGAGGTTTGATAACTACTCCTAAAAATTTCACCCCTTTTGAATAATGTTGCAGATAGACTTTCCTGGGATGCAAATTCAGTTGTAAAGTTGAAAGTAGAAAGTTTGTAAGGGCATTGACTGTATTGCGTTTGTTACTGCGGCAATCAAAATAGGCTTCGAATAGCTCTGAAAGCTCTATTTTAGGATTTACTTTTGGTTGTATGTCAAATAATGAGAGTCGTTGCATAGTAATACCATCCCCATTAAGTTTCCGCCTGACCCTCAATGTCCCCAAAAGGTATGAAAATAATGTCACCCCTTTGGGGTTAGGATTCCTTATTCTGCTTGTTTGCTACAATAATGCCACCCCTTTGGGGTTAGGATTCCTTGTTTTGGCTGTTTTGCTATAATAATGTCACCCCTTCGGGGTTAGGATTCCTTATTCTGCTTGTTTGCTACAATAATGCCACCCCTTCGGGGTTAGGATTCCTTATTCTGCTTGTTTGCTACAATAATGCCACCCCTTTGGGGTTAGGATTCCTTATTCTGCTTGTTTGCTACAATAATGCCACCCCTTTGGGGTTAGGATTCCTTATTCTGCTTGTTTGCTACAATAATGCCACCCCTTCGGGGTTAGGATTATTCCCCCTTAACAAAGGGGGTTAGGGGGTTGTTTTTGTTTTCTTTTATCTTCTGCATTTAATCCCGAAGGGATGACATTATTGTAGCATTCATTGAATAATTACAATTAAACCCTGGAAGGGTGACATTATTGTAGCAAAACAGCTTGTAATTATAGAAAAAGATGTGGGTAAGGATAAACTTAATAAAGGGGGTTAGGGGGGTTGTAAAAAC
>JBDRHR010000057.1:0-6721 GCA_043816605.1 Nitrospirota bacterium | reverse complement strand
AATATTAAGCAACAATTTCTAATATTTCATTATTCAAGGAGTTGCAAATCTCACTACTTCCAGCGCGATTATAAAACTAAATTATCTATTATCGACACAAAAATCTTAAAACTTTAGAAATTTAACTGTCAAATTGAGGTTGATACATTTTTCCATATTCCCCCCAATAACTGACCCATTACGGTTTAGGGTATTTTCCCCACCCTCAACCCTACTCCCTATTCCCTAAAAAAAGGTAACTACTCACCTAATATTAATACATAGAACGCTGATGACGCTGATTTTTTTATGATTAAATAAGATTTTTTTAAATTATCTGCGTTCATCATATTTATCTGCGTCATCTGCGTTCTATTTTTTCTATGGCTGAGTAGTTACAAAAAAAGATTGAAATTCCAATAAAAGTGTGTTATAATTTACCCGGTGAAAGAAAATGACTTATGAATTTTTAGCTAATTCAGGAAATAGTAAAATCTTAACAAATGGACAGGAACAACTTGCCTTGCTTGAGTTTAATGAAGATAGGACAGCGGCTTATCTTACTGTTTCTGTGCCGGTTGATGGAAAAACAATTAATTCTGATGAGATAATATCATCTTTAAAAAACGAAGGTATTTTAGGTATAGATAGAGATATTATCCAACTGACTATAAAAAATAACCAATTTAATAGTAAGATACTTATTGCCAGTGGAATATTACCCATTAAAGGTGAATCTGCCTACCTTTTATACCAATTTGGCACAGAAGAGGCTTGCCTCGTAGATGAAGGACCCGCTATAGAGATAATTCCGGGGCAAATTTTAACCGTAAAAGTTCCTCCTAAATACGGTATTCCAGGCACTACGGTTACAGGAGAAACGATTATTCCGCAGAAAGGCAATGATATTGAAATTATTCCAGGGAAAAATACGGCTATATCCCCTGATGGATTAAAGGTTTATGCAACTAACTTTGGAAATGTAATCTGGACAGAGAATAAGGTTGAAATTGAAAAGGTACTTGAGATTCCTGAAGATGTTGATAAAGATATTGATTTTGAAGGTAATATAGTCATTGCCGGCGATGTCCAGGATGGATTTAAGGTAAAGGCTACTGGAAATATTCATGTAGGTAAAAATATAGGTAAGGCAATATTAGAAACTGCAACAGGAGATGTCTATGGACAGGTTCTCGATGGCTCACAAATAAAAGCCGCTAATATTTTCGCCAAATCTGTTAAATCTGCTAATTTAGAGGCAACTAAAAATGTACTCGTAAATGAAGAGATTATTAATAGTCAGGTTACGGCTCAAAAAGTAATCCTCCGAGAAAATAAAGGACTTATTTCAGGAGGAAAAATTACCGCCCATTCATTAATAGAAGCTAAGGTCATTGGCAATAAAGATGATGTCCCTCCTACACTTATCGTGGATGCAGATGGTAAAGTGGCAGGCTCCTCATCTATCTATCCGGGAACTAAAATTACTATTGGAAATATTACCATAGCTATAAAAAAGGAGGTTAACGGAGTTTTATATCATAAAATTGAGGATTCTGTTATTCAATCTAAGTATGAACCTGATAGAATAAAGGAGGAAGTAGAACTTCCATCTCAATATCAGATTTATTCAGGTGAGACACCACCATCAGTAATTGTTAATGCCAATTCCTTATCCGAGGCAAGGGAAATAGGGGCAGAACTTTTAAATCTGGCTCCATCGGAAGTAGATTGTCAAATGGGTATAATTGAAGAAAATCTTAACGAGGCAAGCCTCTCTTTAATCAGGGTCTTTCAATTAGGAATTAAGGGACCATGGGAAGAAGGATGGAGAAAGAAGATAAAAGATGAAATCTTTCGTTTAAATGTAGATAACATAGAGGGCATCTTTGAATTCTTTAACACAGATACAGGTCTATATTTATCCATATTTCCTCCTAAAGGTACCGGTAAAATTGTAACACTACAAGATGTATTGAATTATATAGAAAAGAAAGGATTTCTGGATGTTAATCAGGACTTACTTAAAAAAGTAGTTGAGCATCCTTCTCCCAAACCCTCATTAGTAGGTCCAAGACAAAGGGTATTGGAATTAGATGGCAAGGTTGAGATTGAGGTAGCACCAGACCATTCAAATGCAGTTATGTTTGTTATTCCACCTAAACATGGTGGACTTCCGGCAAGTTTTGAAGATGCTATGGAGACATTGCGAGAAAAGGAGGTTGTTGCAGGTATTGATGAGCGGGCTATGGCAAAGGCAATATTTGAGCAAACAACTAAACCTGTTTTAGTGGCTGAGGCTATTCTTCCTACTCCAGGGGATGAGGCAAAATTAGAATACAAATTTAGAGTCGATAGATCCAGAGTAGAATTAGTCGAGGATGAATATGGCAGAGTGGATTTTAAAAGACTAAATCTTGTTGAGAATGTTCGGGCAGGACAGATTTTGGTAGTAAAAAGACCTCCGGGAAAAGGAATGCCGGGTAAATTAGTTAATGGGCTAGATTTACCCGCACTTTCAGGTTCTGATGTCCGAATGCCTGTTGGGAGAAATACAGAGGTTTCCCTCGGTGGCACAGAATTAATTAGCACTCTAAATGGACAAGTGCTTTTAGCTGGAGATAAGGTAAATGTTGAGGATACCCTTGAAATTAAAGGGGATGTGAACCTACAAACAGGAAATATATATTTCTTAGGCACAATAATCATTCAAGGTAATGTCGAGGATGATTTTGAGGTAGAGGCAACCGGCGATATACAAATCAAAAATTCAGTTGGCAAGTGCTTCCTTTCTGCAGGAGGAAGTATTGCTATTGGTGAAGGGGTAAAAGGTAAAGGAAAGGCAAGATTATTTGCCGGACAACATATCTTTGCTAAATACATTGAGAATGCAAGGATAGAGGCTAAAGGAACAGTTCAGGTTACTCAGGAGATTATGCATAGCCAAGCTGATGCGGGTAAATCTATACTGTTGGAAGGTAAACAACGAGGCTCAATAATTGGTGGTAAGGTGCGGGCTGGAGATGAAATAAGAGCTCGCGAGATTGGTGCCCCTGCTGGAACTTATACCAGGGTAGAGGTTGGAGGAACCCCCAAAGTCCGAGAACAATTAGAAAGCTTGAATAGACTATATTTTAAGGATGTTAATAGATTGGAAACAATAAAAAAGGATATTTCTATACTGAAAGATAAGAAGAATCAGGAAAAGGAAAAATTCCCAATAGAAAAAGAGGCTAAATTACAAAAAATTATTCGCGAACATAATAAATTAACCGTAAAATTACACCGCTACACCGACCAAAAGGAATTTTTAGAGGTCAGAATACAAGAAGCACTGGGAGGAGCTATTTATGTCTCTCATATCTTGTTCCAAGGCGTAAGTATTGGCATCCGAAATGCAAATTTAGAAATCAAGGATAATTACAACTCGGTTAGCCTTGGACCTAAGGGAGATGAGGTGGGGATATTCCCTTATGGAGTGGTGCAAGGAGGCTCATAAGGTAATATAGCATCTATTAACCAAAAGTTGTTATGTTTTTGCCATAGGATTCAAGAATCCAAGGGTTCAAGGGCTTGTTTTTCCTTATTATACTTGACCCCTTGAACCATTTTGATAAATTTTTTCCATATTTCTACCAATAACTAAGAAATTACGAAAAGAGGATAAGTAATAATGACAGGGATGATAAGTTGGATAGCTTTATTGTGCTTTATAACCCTATTATTGTTAGCCTGGTGGTGGTCACAAGGTAATGAATGAGAAAATAGAGATGACTTGTATTCATTCAAAAATCACTAATGAAATCTTTTGTTCTCAATGTGGAGTTATTCTCAAGGATATACCGATTGAGATTAAATCTCGCACAGGAGCAGAAATTTATAACCAGGGTTTAATCTATTTGGCTAATGGACAATTTGATGAAGCACTAATAAGATTTAAAACCTCTGCCTCCTACCCTTCCCTGAAGATTCAATCTCTTCAAATGGTAATTTACACCTTGTTTTCTAAAGGGTTAGATGACTTTCTCAAACCTCAATTTTTATATCAATGTGAAAAACTAAAAGAGGCTTATTCTCAAGATGGGAAAGAAGAAAAAGAAATAAGAGAAATCATGGCTTCTGTTTACTCTTGTCAGCAGTGGGAAAAGATTATAAACGGTCAAATTCCACTTTCTAACTTCTTTGAGAAATGTAACCAACAATTGAAAGATATTTCTGTTAGAAAGGGAAAATTTATCTTTTGTAATCATTGTGGTTTGGAAAATCAGGTTGAAAATAATTTTTGCCCAAATTGCGGAATAATCCTTAATCTATCAAAAATTAAAGAATCACACTTAGAATCAAAAATAACGCCGGTCAGTGAAATATCTTCACCATTTCCAGATAACCGGTTGGATGTAGGAAAGGTTGCAAATCAATGGTCTAAAGTAGCTATTATTGGTTGTGTCATTATTCTTATTTTTATACCTGTCTCATACTACCTTTTTGACTCCAAATGGCAGGCATATTGTTTTAATCGAGTTGGTGAAAAAGCCCTTAAACTTGGGTTATACCCACAAGCAAACACAGCCTTTGAACAAGCAGTTAGTCTTAACCCAACTTCTATTCGATACAATTCTAACCTTGCTTTTGTGTTATTCAAAAGTGGAAAGTCTGTTGAGACATTAAGGCAATTCAAAAAGGTGTTTTCTCTGGCTCCGAGGAACAAAGAGGTTCGAAAACAGATAAATATGTTCCTCCAGGAAAATAAAGAATTGGTTGAAGATTGGTATCAACAGGCTCATAAGCTATTTAATTCAAATAAATTTATACAATCTCAACATCTTTTGGAGGAGGGGAAATTCTTAGGATATACGCATCCGGAGGCAGATAAATTACTGGCTTCTTTACAAAAAAGAAAGGTTCTTTGTCTATCTCATTGTGCTAAGGCTAAAGGAAGATTAGCTATCAATGAGATTGACTCAGCTAAATACCATTTGAAACAGGCACTTTATTTTTACCCTGATGCCAATGAAATAAAGGCAATTCAATCTGAAATAAAAAATAATTCTACCTGCCAGGCGACAATCGGTGTCTTTGGTGTACTTGAAACCAAGATGAAGGATAGTCGGCAAATAGTAAAGGTAATACAAATGTCTTCTCCAGAGATTATGTGTGAAATAATGGAAGGGGCAAGGGACTATCCTGACTATGACCGGAATAAATTAGCCTGTTGGATTAAAGAGCTAAAAAAACGCGAATATCACTATAAAGAGAAAGAACTAAATACAGCTATAGTAGTTACCATATTTAACAGGTAATCGGTAATTAATTACCAGTTACCAGTTATTAAAGTGCGAGGAGGTATAAAAAAATGTTTTATAAGTATTTTTTAGTTTTATTAGGTTTGGTTGTTAGTGGTTGTGCCAATCCGGTTAGAGGTTTGGAGGTGGTAAAAATTTCCACCATCACTTCTTGTAATGAATCATATTGCTGGTCACCTGATGGAGGATATATAGCCTTTGTCGATAACGAATCTCTATGGTATATGAATTTGGATGGAACCATTAAGAGAAAGATTTATAGCGGTAATATTAATTTTCCTCAATGGTCTCCTGATGGTCAGGAGGTTTGTTTTGAATCAGGTGGAAATATTTGGATACATCGAATTGCTAATGACCGTAGTTTCCAGATTACCTGCAATGGTATATCCGGTAATCCATCATGGCATCCTGACAGCTCTAAGATTTTATTTCTTAAATCAGGTAACATCTGGATAATGGATAGAAATGGTCATAATCAGAAAGAAATAAAAAAGGTTGAAGGAGTTACATATCCATTATTCTCGCCAGATGGTAAAAGGATAGGTTACTTTCTTTCCCTCTATTTTATGAATGTAATCGATGCCGATGGCTCTAATCATCAGAAGTTCAATGTCACTACAGTTAAATCCAATTGGATATGGTCAAAAGATAGCAAGGAAATTCTGTATTGTGACAACAGAGGAGACCAGAAGCAAGTTTTGTCTTGTGTTGGCAGGGTGCTGATAGATGAAAATAAACTTCAAATATTCCCTATAGTCATTCCTTCAGAAGTTCCTGATACCATCTTTTTTCCAGCTCTATTCTTAGCTGGTCTTCCGGATCATATTCCCTCATTCAGCTACTCGCCTGATGGCAAGGTAGTGGCTATAACCCTTAATCGTGATGGAAAAGTGAATATATACGCTATTGACCTACTCCAACCCAAACATATTCTCCAATTAACTCATTTGGGTGGAGACCAGCCAATTTGGTCACCTGATGGTAAAAAGATACTTTTTTTAAAGGAAAATCAAATAGGGGTTGTGTGGCTTAAATGAAATGGAACTACCTGAAAATTTCTCTGTCATTAACTATATTATTGGTTAGCTATATTTGTGGATGTGCTAATATTAACAATAAGTTAGCCCAAAATCAGTTTGAGAATGCCCAAAACCTCCAGGAGACAAAAAGTTACACCTCGGCAATTAAAGAATATCAGCAGATTATCAACAAATATCCAAATACTATCCGGGCAAATAAGGCTAAAGAAAAGATAAGTGAGTGTAAGACAGAGATTGAAAGCAAGCGACAATTTGAATTATATGGAAACCAGAAAATTTGTTGACATTTGACCCAAGCGTTACCACACAGTAAAAACAGATAATATAAATAGCCACAGATTCACAGATTGCCACAGATTGTAAGAAATATCTCTTTTTTTAGAAATTTTATATTATTAA
>JBDRHR010000056.1:0-2637 GCA_043816605.1 Nitrospirota bacterium | reverse complement strand
AATATTAAGCAACAATTTCTAATATTTCATTATTCAAGGAGTTGCAAATCTCACTACTTCCAGCGCGATTATAAAACTAAATTATCTATTATCGACACAAAAATCTTAAAACTTTAGAAATTTAACTGTCAAATTGAGGTTTTAATCTGATAACTGAATATTTACTTATAAAATTCCTTTTCCCACTAATTGATTTTTCAATATCTCTAATCCCTCTCTGGGAGACAATAAATTAGTCTCAATCTCTTTTTTTACCTTGTCAATCTTAAGTCCTGCCTTTAATGGTCGAAGAGCTACCTGCCTCAACTCTAAAGTTGTTTTAGGTATTATCAAACCTTTATCTAACCCAAAAATCTCCGTGGCTAATATAGAAAAATCATACCTGTTTATCACCTCTCGTCCAACTACATTATAAATGCCTCGCTTGTCTTTCCTGATTAATTCAATCGTTACTTCTATCAAATTATCCCTGAAGGTAGGACTTCCATACTGGTCTAGTGGAACATTCATTGCTTGCCCATCTTTATTTTTTTGGATAAGTTGCATAATAAAATTTTTGCCATCTTTCTGATAACCATAGATAATCGTAGTCCTGATAATTAGATAATCAATTAAATTCTCTATAATTACCTTTTCTGCCTCTAATTTTGTTTTACCATAATAGTCAACGGGATTAGGTAAATCAATCTCTGAATAAGGACCACATTTCCCATCAAAAACATATTCTGAGGAGAAAAACACGAGTTTTGAACCTACCTCTTTAGCTGCCAAAACTATATTTGTTGTCCCTGAAACATTAATATCATAAGCCTCGCTTTGATGCTCTTCACAATAGTCAACATAAGTAAGTGCTGAGGCAAGAATAATCGCAGAAGGCTTTATTTGTCTAATTAATCCCTCAACAGATTCCTTATCTGTAATATCTAAGTATCGAAATCCTTTCACCTCTGGTTGTCGACGATAGAAGGTACCTATTACCTCATCATCTTTTGATAAATTTTCATACAAATGACTACCTACAAATCCTGATGCCCCAATTATCAATACAGACATTTTCATCCCCCTATTCCCTATTTCCTACTATTTTATATTATATTCAAAAAAATTCCTTTGTCAATAAAAATTTAGAAGTTAGATTATATTGTCTTCTACTTTTCTATGTATTTGCTGATGGCTGAATGCTTACTATGGACTCAATATGATAAGTTTGTGGAAACATATCTACCGGCTGAACTATATTGAGGGAATAATCTCCTTCGCAGAGAAATTTGAGGTCTCTGGCAAGGGTAGTTGGGTTACAAGAAATATAAATAATCTTAGAGGGTTTTGTTTGGAGCAGCCATTGAAGTATCTGCTTTTCAACTATTCCATCCCGCGGAGGATTTAAGATAACCGAATCAAATTTATACCCTTTGTTTAATAATTGTCCCATCGAACCATTGTCCCATTGAACAATTGCCTTGTTTAGACTATTTTGTAAGAAATGGACATTTTCTATTCTGTTTAACAAGGCATTCTTTTTGGCATCATTAATGGATGCGGCGGAAATATCAACACCAATTACCTCCTTTGCCTTTTGGGCAATAAGAAGTGTCAATGTCCCTACCCCACAATGTCCATCCAATACCTGATGAGTTTCTTGGGGATTTAACAGGCGGATAGTCTCTTTGAATAATTTTTGAGCCTGTGTCAGGTTTATCTGAAAAAACGAGGTTGATTGGGCTTGAACTGTAATGTCTTCAAGGGAATAGGTAATTGTTGATGGTCCAAAGTAGGTGGTAAGTGTAGATGATTTATTTTCATCTACGACGAGATGATGGATGCCTTTAATTATGGGGATGTTTTGAATTTCCTCTACGAGCTTCTCCAGATTAAGATGAAATTTTGGTGAGGTAATAAAGAATACCATTATTCCTTCGTCTAATGCCTTTATTTCTACCGCGCAATATGCCTGAAACGGCTTGAATCTTTCTTTTATTACCTGCCTTAAAACGGCATACCCCTCGTTCATTTGTTTTGAGATAAGGTGACAATAATCTATATCGACCACATCCCTTGTCCCTATTTGATAAAAACCTATGGTAAATCCCTGATTAGTGGTTTTGACAATAAATCTTGCTTTGTTTCGGTATTGCCAGGGAAATTCCATACCTATAATCGGCATTATCTCAGGTCGGTCAAATCTACCAATTCTGACTAACTGGTCATAAATAATCTTTTCTTTAAATCTTAATTGTTGGAAATAATCTATGTATTGCCACTGACAGCCACCACATAGACCAAAATATTTACATAGAGGGGCTACCCTTTGCTCTGAGGGTTGGATGAGTTTTATAACATTTCCTCTGAGATAATCCTTTTTTTGTTCAGTAATTTGGATATCTACTAATTCCCCTTCAATTCCACCACTGACAAAGACCACCTTCCCCTCATGTCTTCCGAGTGCCTCCCCACCATAAACCATTTTGTCAATCTTTATCTGGATGTTCATTTCAATCCTTTCATCTGAAAATCCCCTTTTCTCTTTAATAAGCCTTTTGGTATCAAGGAGTTATGTATTTTTATCCTCTATTCTGTAACTATTGAAATCTTATTTTGGACACTATATCCCCTTGACAGGCTAACCAAAAAATTCCA
>JBDRHR010000055.1:0-13486 GCA_043816605.1 Nitrospirota bacterium | reverse complement strand
GGATTAATGTCCAAGATGGAAAATCTATCTTGAGTGATTCTCAAGCGTCTATACCCTAAATTTAAAGAGTAATGAGGCATTACTCTTTCATTTTGCTCTTTCATTTTACATTTTTCATTTTACAATACCCATTTTACAGTTCTTATCCCATATTTTTCAATGGACTGAACGCTTATTTCCCCTTTAAGTCACTACCTTAAATTGTCCAGCAATATTTGTGGGTAAAGATAAGTTTTTTAAGGGGGAATAAAACGGGGTTGTGCCATATTCCCCCTTAAAAAAGGGGGTTAGGGGGTTGTTCTCCCCCCGCGTAACTGACCGATTATGTTGGAAGGGGAAAAAGCTTTGACACGATAAAATTATTCTGTTATACTACAAACAATTCGAAAATAAATTAATAAGGAAGAATTTTTTCTTCATCAAAAGGTTAGATAATAGGTAACAAAAAGGATGAGGATATTGACGATGGATATGCGTTTATTATTTAATTCATTCAGAACCCCTGTGGATAACTCCCAAAAACCTGTGGATAGAGGTAGGGTTCTGAATTTTTGGCTTTTTAGCCCTTTAAAATCAAGGGTTCACAAGCGAAGGGTCCCGAAAGGGATAGCCACTGCAGGGAACTGAAACGAAATTCAAGTAAAAGGTAAAAGGTAAAAAGTAAAAGGTAGAGAGGAGATAGAGAGGAGGCAATATCCTTACTTTTTCCTTTTAACTTTTTCCCTTTAACTTTTTACCTTTAACTTTCTGTATACAGGAGATTATGGAAAAACTCAAATCCCTCAGTTGGTATAAATTACCGGTAACAGTCTCGGAGAAATCGAGGAAAGGTCTTATGATAAACTTGCCAATGAGTTTGGTAGTCTAAATACCGAAGGGGAAATATGCCTTGAGTTTTTAACCCCTTTCCCATTTAAACCCCAGAAAGGTAAACTCAGAACATATATCTCTAATAATATATTTATCCTGGCATTTGAAAAAAGATTTTCCCGCCTTTTTGGAGTAGATTTAACCTACCAAAGCACAAGTGATAACCTCTCTATCCTTCCTTATTACTGGAAATATACGGAGCTAAAACACCCATCCATCTCTCAACAAGGCACTACCCAATACATAAACGGCTGTGTTGGTAAGCTCTATATCAAGGGAGTGTTCAAGGATTTGTTGTCATTTTTGATTTCTGGCAGTGAACTTCATACAGGAAAGAAACTCTCAAACTCCTTTGGCTATTATCTCTTGCACAATGAAACACCTGCCCATTTTGCTCACTTTTTTCCTGATAAAAAGGCAATAATCCCTGTCATACAGGACATCCTTCAAAGATACGATAATGCTCTGGAATCTCTTTCCCTGCTCGAAAAAAGGCATTTTAATGAAACAGAATTTGCAGAAAATCTACAAAAAGAAATAAAAGAAGGCAGTTACACCCCTTCTCCAAATATCGCTTTCCTTATAAAGAAGAGAAACACTACAGACCGTCTTGTAGAACAGTTGAACTACAAAGACCTCATCGTTCAGCAATACATTAAAAAGACCATAGAGGATATTTTCGAGAGAACATTTGAGGAGGAGTCTATTGGTTTTAGAAAGGGTGTATCAAGAGAGAAGGCAATAGAGATGGTGCAGGCAGGTATTGCAGAGGGTTACCGGTATGTGATTGAGTCGGATATAGAGGACTTTTTCCCGTCAGTAGATTTGAACAGACTTGCGGGGCTGTTAGACCATTACCTACCGCAGAAGGACACCTGTTTCAAGGGACTCCTCCTTAAATCCATTAGAAACGGCTACATCCTGAACGGCATTTACCACGAACGAACAAAAGGGCTTGCCCAGGGAAGCCCACTCTCCCCCCTCCTTGCGAACCTCTATCTTGATTCCTTTGACGAAGAGATAAAGAAGATGGATGTCGGAATGATAAGGTATGCGGATGATTTTATAATATTGGCAAGGTCTAAAGAGGCGGCTGAAGAGATATTATCAAAAAGCGAGACATTCCTCTTTGGGCTTGGTATCAGGATAAAAAAGGAAAAGACCTCCATAAAACATATTAAGGAAGGATTTCAGTTTCTTGGAATAAGGTTTGAAAGGTCTGAGGTTAGGATTGAACCCGAGGATGAGTTTAAAAGGCTCAAAAAACCACTGTATATTACCGAGCCTTATCTTTTCCTATCCCTTAACGGTGAGGCGATTGATATAAAAAAGAATGGTGCGGTTATAGAAACCATACCCATAAGAAGGCTCAGCGAGATAATGGTTATGGACAAGGCGGTATTTTCAACGGCACTGATTGCCAAATGCACAAACAGCAATATCCCCATCTCTGTAACCCTGAACAGCGGTTACTACATAAACACAATAAAACCTGATTCCAAATCGTATTATGATATTGCCTTTCAACATGGAACAAGGTATTATTCCCTCTCTGAGACAGAGGTTTTGTGTATTGCCAAAGAGTTTGCGGCAGGGAAGATCAACAACTATATTTCACTCTTCAGGCAAAGGTATGAAAAAGAGCAAAATCTCTTTATCAAGGAACTTGAGGAGGCAATAATGCAGATACAGGAGGCGGGAGATATAAACTATATTCGCGGTATTGAAGGTTCTGTAGCAAAAAAGATTTACCGGGAATTGAACACCATTATTGATGATGAATCCTTCCATATCAAAAAGAGGGAGAGGAAGAATCCGGATAGTATCAATTCACTTTTAAATTATGGCTATTACCTTCTCTTTTCACGGATAAACGCTACGGTAAGGGCAGTTGGACTAAACCCTTACCTTGGCTTTCTGCACAGCCCACTTGATAACTATGAATCATTTGTCTCGGATATTGTTGAACTTTTCAGGGCAAGGATGGACAGGTTTATCATTCGTTTGCTCAACCTTAAATCCATAACAAAGGATGATTTTATAGAAACGGAAAAAGGGATGTTTCTCAAAAAAGACGCAGTAAAAGGGTTTCTGAATCATTTTGAGGCAGAGATGGAAAGAAAAAAAGGGGATGCCTCCCTTTCACTAAAAGAAGAGGTCTATCTTCAGGTGTATATCTTTAAGAAATGGGTGCTTGAAAACGGCTTTTTGTCGTTTTATAAATGGCAGGTATAAGAAAAGGCAAGGGAGCAGATGGAATCTAATAAAATAGTTGACATTATTATTTGCCACGAAGGCACTAAGGCTCAAAGGGACACGAAGTGTTAATTTATTTTTTGTGTTTCTTGGTGTCTTTGTGTCTTAGTGGCATATGTAAAGTTAATTATTGGTTTCCATATATTAATCTGTGTCATCTGCGAAATCTGTGGATAAAATGAGAATTGCTGGAGAGAAAAAAGACTTGACACTATTAAATTATTCTGCTATACTACAAACAATCAGAAAATAAATTAACAAGGAGGATGTTATGTCAAAAATTATTAAATCAGGGATTTGTTTTGTAATCTTAATGGTGGTGGGATTTAGTCAAATAAGTGAATCTGCACAAGAAGGTGGCATTGACCAAGCGGTTATTGAGGAATACGAGGCAAAGATAAAACTACTTGAGGCACAAATAAAAAGACTTGGAAAAGAAAAAGAGGATACCTTAAATAAATATAATAAATCTATGGAAGATAGGATAGCAGATTCTAATGAGATTAAAAAACTTAATGCATCAATTAATGAGGAAAGGAAAAAGACAGAAACCGCAAAAGAGGAGTTTGATAAAAAACAAGTAGAGATTCAAAAAGCAATGGATATCCTGAACGAAACCATAAAGAAAAAGGATGAAAGCATAAAAGACCTCCAAACCCAATTGGTGGACAAGGTAAAAATCATAAAGGAGAAAACAACCGCAGTTGAAGACTTGACTAATAGACTTAGCCAGGTTGAGCCGGATTTAAAGCAAAACAAAGAGACTATCACAAAACTTCAGGAAGAACTTACAAAAACAAAGAAGGATTTAGAAACTAAACTCCAGGAGAATACGACATTAACTGAAAATCTGACTAAAGAGCAACAAAAGACACAGGAACTTAGCACCACTCTTAAAGGAAGAGAAGATGAATTGACTAAAGTTCAGACACTATTAGCCACGACTGAAAAAAACTTAGCCGAGCGGGAAAAAGAGGTTGCCGACTACAAGGCAAAGGAGACAGAGATAGAAAAAAATCGCCTGGAGAGTGAAAAGGAAAAGTCACTTCAGCAAACCCTGACCCAGGAAATTAGCACCCAATTAGAAAATAATAAAAAACTTTATGAAGAATATACAAATAAAGTGGCGGAGTTGAAAGCCCCTGATGCAAATTCTAAACTTTTTATTGATGAGGCACAGAGGTATCAAAATTATACAAACCAGCTATACAGTCTTGAGTTAGAGAAGATAAAAGACTTAAACATTTTGGAATTGAGGTATTACATTAATAATTTCTCTGAATTTGGCAGGGCAGATGAATTCCAATGGCGAATTGCAAATTTATATGAACAGGAAAAGAAGAATTATCACGCCGCTGCGGCATGCCTTAAAATAATTACCCTTTATCCAGAGGGTAAATTTGTAGGAAAGGCAAAGTCAGGCATAGACCAACTAAATAAAAAGGTAACTAAAATCTTTTATGATGGGATTAAAAAATTACCCTCAGCCAAACAAGAAACAAGAAAAGAACGATTCTTTGTTTATTTAAAAGACCTGCATACCTTAAATCAGGATAATATTTATCAATATTGTTTAGAACAGCAGGAGGAGTTTTTAAAACTTTATAAAGACTCCAAAGAGGCAGTAGATGTCTTGTGGTTGATGGCAGAAACATACAATAGATTAAAAGAACCTTATAAAGCGATTGCTGCCTATCTTAAAATTACTCAAGTTTATCCTCTGTATCCGGAGGTATCAAAATTAGCTGATGCTTATTATGCTATTGGTGATACATTTGAGAAATTACGAGAATATGATAACGCCATTGCCTTTTATGAGCGGGCAATTGCCCTTGTTCCAGATTACAAAAAAGCATCCGTGTATCTTCTTGCCTCTGCCCAACTTTATAGAGATAAATTAAAGCAACCCGAAAAGACAATAGCCACCTATAATCGTGTCGTAACGCTCTATCCTCAAAGCCAGGAGGCATCTACATCATTATTTGAATTAGGGAATTTCTATGAAAGTCTTAAACGATACCAGGATGCAATTAAAACCTATGAGCAATTGGTTAAAGACTACCCTAAAAAATCATTAGCACCACAGTCTCTTGTCTTAGCGGGTGCTTGCTATGAAAAGGTGGAAGATTTCTCTAATGCTGTGGCAATCTATCTTAGTCTGGCTGATGAGTATCCAAACTATGAGCAGACACCACAACTGTTATTTCAGGCAGGAGATTTATGTGAGAAAAAATTAAACGATGTGACGAAGGCAATTGAAATTTATCAAAAGGTAATTGACCAATATCCAGGTGATAAATCTGCAGAACCCGCCGATCGCAGAATAAAGACACTTACTAAACAAAAATGATTTGGAGTGCGAAGGCTTGCCTTCGCTTTTCTTTAAACGGTGACAAATCACCCATACCTCGAGAAAGCGGTGGCAAGCCATCGCACTCCAAAAAGGGAGAGAGAATAAATGAAAATAGGATTTACCGGCATAAATTTACCGGAAGGAAAAACAAAATACAAGGACGAAAATCTTATCGCTTTGGAAATGAAAGATAAACCCAAAAAGGTTTCTCCATTTTTTGTAGAATTTATACCTGACGAATTTGTCCAGTCTGAGGTTATTGTTGTTCATAAGGACAAGGTTTTGGATTTATTGATTCTTGATATGGAAAAGATTGAAGCCAGATTGACTCGTCTAATTGATAATAATGACGAAAAGGCGTTAATGGTAAAATGTCTGGCTCAGTTGGAAAAAGAGATACCTCTCTGTGACGTTGAATTCAATGATGAGGAAAAAGAGATTTTGAAAATAATAGCCCCTTACAGTTTTAAACCTGTAGTTAAAGCCGAAGAGAGTATGGATGTCAACACAATTATTACTTTATCGCTTGAGAAGGCAAACTATATGTTTTTTTATACCTCTGGTCCTACTGAGTCACATGCCTGGTTGGTAAAAAAAGGTTCAGATATTATTACCTGTGCGGCGAAAATTCATACTGACCTTGCACGCGGATTTATTAAAGGTGATGTGGTTAGTCTTGAGGATTATATGAAATGTCACAATTTCAATGACTGCAAATCAAAAGGATTAGTCAGGCTTGTGGACCGTGACTACATAGTTCAACCAGGGGAAATAATCGAAATCAGATTCAATATATAACAATTATGGTTTTAGCAGTGAGATTGGAGTCAGAGAACAGGGTTCAAGGTTAAAGGAATTAGGCGACCAACCTTGAACTTTGAACCTTAAACCTTTCATTTACTGAAGAGGTATAGTAATGATTGATTATTCTGCTTTTAACAAAGCATTGGCTCAGATGGAAAAGAGCCTCACCTTCCTAAATTCCGAGTTAAGTCAAAACAACCCTGAATTGTGTGAACAATTTCGAGCGGCTGTTATTCAGGCGTTTGAGTATACCTATGAACTGGCAATAAAGATGATTCGCAGACAACTTGGGCAAATAGTAGCCAATCCTGCCCAATTGCGGGAAATGGACTTTATGGATTTGGTGCGAACCGCCTTTGAGGCAGGTATTGTTCGTGAAGTCCCTTTATTCAAGGTCTACCGTGAGAAGAGAAATATCACCAGTCATACCTATAACGAAAATAAGGCAGACGATGTGTTGTCTGTAATAGATTCGTTTCTTCAAGATATGCGTTTCCTACAAAACGAGTTGAGGAGGCGAAATTGTGAAGCCGATTGATATCAATCCAAACGATCTTTGCCAGGTTCAAGCTATTCTTCGGAAGTATGTTCCGGAATACGATGTGTGGGTATTTGGTTCTCGTGTGCAGTGGACTGCTAAAAAGACATCTGACCTGGATTTGGCAGTGATAACAGATGTGCCGTTGGATACTATTTGCCTGGCAGATTTGAAAGAGGCACTTAGCCAATCGGATTTGCCGTTTAAGGTGGATGTCGTGGACTGGGCGGTGACTGGAGAGGCATTCAGAAAGATTATCACCAGGGAATATGAGTTAATCCAAATTTCTAAATTTAGATGCGTTTGCCCTGCATAGGTCGTAATCGCGGTTAGTTGTCGGTGGAAAATTTACACATCCCATACCTCCTCTCGATAAGGGATTATTAAATAGAGATTATGTCCCAATACCTGTAAGCTTGTAAATTTACGGTTTCGTGAAGAACAGCACCAGACAAGCTCGCTTGGTAGATGCTTTGACTTGAGTTTATTGAATTTACCATTTCTTTGATTACCTTTTTTGGCTTGGTAGGTAAAACCGGAATTTTTTGCTCAGGATATTTCCCCATAAAATCCCATAATAAAAACCAGGCATAAATCCTGCATTTATCATAAAAATTTTTATATTCTTTATCAAAACAAGTTGTCCAATTTTTACCATGCCATTCCCATAAATCCTGTCCTACACCAAAAACTAATTCATCAACTGTTCCATCATTAATCCATTGTTTCCAATTAAACTTTAATCTTGCCATAGGTGTTGCCCCAGGAATAGAGAGGTCATCTTGATGATTAATTCCTACACAAAGGGCTATATTTTTTAGCTCTTTTTTAGCTTCATGGAGAAACAAGGTAAAATACTCGCCTTGAAGTTCATACCACAACCCTTTGTCAAAATCCTCATTTAAGATATTGATTCCATACCGCCGCTCATATTCCTGGACAACCGGCTGATTATACCCAAATTTATCTGCCTCTCTTGAGGATTCAGAATGTCCTGCGTGACTGCGAGTGCAGAGATAAATTCCATCTATATCATAGTTGGCAAGTTCTTTGATTTCTAAAAGTCGATGTGCCCTTACCTGTGGATAGGCATAGCATAAAACCCCTTTAAAATACTCTTTCCCATCACGACTTACAAAAAGATACTCCGGATGTTTGATTGAAAATTCACTCTCCAGCCCGGGATAATAGTCATCAAACAAAGTTACCCAGGGATATATTTTTAAATCAAGTTTGTGAGCTATTTCACAGGCTACTTGCAATGGGTCGAATTCCTTAAGAATATTGGCTAATTTATTACCCGGATGATTATTTTCTAAACCACCGTTAAACATAGTTCTTACCTGACTATGATATGCCACCTGACCACACACAGATACTCGCCAAAATATAGTTTTTGCACCTGTCTGCTTACATTTTTTTAATAACCATTCGATTCTCTTTTTATCATATAGCCTTTTATAAAACCCAATATGGTCATAATAATCAACATTTAAAATTAATTCCATTTTTTCTCCTGCCTTCTGCCTCCTACTTCCTATTCCCTATTCCCTGTTTCCTGACCCTCGAACCCTCGAACCCTCGAACCCTCGAACCCTCGAACCCTCGAACCATTATACCTCAAAACCCATTATTTGGCAAGGAGATTTTTTACCTGTTACAAATCGTTCTTGACAAACACCCTGATTAATTGTATAATATCCCAATGGAACTTATAAGGAATTTTAGTATTATTGCTCATATTGACCATGGTAAGTCAACGCTTGCTGATAGACTCCTGGAATATACTCATACTATTGATAAACGCCTGATGCGGGCTCAAGTGTTAGACACTATGGACCTAGAACGAGAACGAGGGATTACCATCAAAGCTCATCCAATCAGGATGGAATATAAAGCCTGGGATGAGAAGGTTTATACATTAAATCTCATTGATACCCCCGGACATGTTGACTTTACTTATGAGGTTTCCAGAAGCCTTGAGGCAACAGAAGGGGTTGTCCTTTTAATTGATGCCTCTCAAGGTGTTGAAGCACAAACATTAGCCCATACATTATTAGCCAGAAGTCTGAATAAGACTATTATTTCTGTCATTAATAAAGTCGACCTGCCCGGTGTAGATATTCCTTTAGTCAAAAAACAAATGCAAGAAATTTTGGGGCTAAACCCTAATAAAAGCGTTTTAGCCAGTGGAAAAGAAGGGATTGGGATTGAGGAGTTATTAGAATCTATTGTGGATGAAGTTCCTCCACCTAAAGGTGACCCAAATAAACCGTTGAAGGCATTGATTTTTGATTCCTGGTTTGATGTCTATCGCGGGGTGATTATCTATATTCGGGTTTTTGATGGACAATTAAAACCCGGTATGGAGATTAAATTAATGTCTAACAATAGAACCTATACCGTGTTAGAGGTTGGTACACTTAAATTAGAGCAAATCCCAAAGGATAAATTACAAGCCGGTGAAGTAGGGTATGTCATTGCCGGGATAAAAAATCTTGTTGATATTAAAATAGGAGATACCATCACAACCGTATATTTTTCAGCCAAAGAGGCTTTACCTGGATACAGGGAATTAAAACCTATGGTTTTTTGCAGTTTTTATCCAGGGGCTAATTCGAGTTTTCCGGACTTACAAAATGCGGTAGGGAAATTAAGGTTAAATGACGCCTCCTGGGTATATGAGCCGGAATCCTCTGCCGCCCTTGGTTTTGGCTATAGATGCGGATTCCTGGGATTATTACACATGGAAATCATTTGTGAGCGACTTTATCGTGAATACGAATTAGATTTAATTTCAACAGCACCAGGTGTCCCCTATCGAATTACTAATAAAAATGGGGAGGTGGTCATGATTGACACCCCTATTCAATTTACAAATCCCACAGAGGTAGTTTTGGCCGAAGAACCATATATTAAGGCAACGGTATTAGTTCCTGATGAGTATGTCGGTGGGGTATTGAAACTCCTCCAATTAAAAAGAGGCACCCAGAAATCATTAAATTATTTAGAAGGTAATCGTGTTATCGTCATCTATGAATTACCTTTAGCTGAGGTA
The DNA here is from genome assembly GCA_043816605.1 of Nitrospirota bacterium. Lineage (GTDB taxonomy): Bacteria > UBA9089 > CG2-30-40-21 > CG2-30-40-21 > SBAY01 > JBDRHR01. The sequence goes on along the minus strand of JBDRHR010000055.1, from coordinate 3,607 downwards.
TTATTTGATTTCTATGATAAATTAAAGTCTGCCAGTAGAGGCTATGCCTCGTTAGACTATGAATTAATAGATTATCGCCCATTAAAATTGGTTAAGGTAGATATTTTATTAGCCAATGAAATCGTTGATGCCCTATCCTTTCTTGTTCCTTTTGAGCGGGCATATCAGCGGGGCAGGGATTTGGTTGGAAAGTTAAAAGAGGTAATTCCCAGGCAACAATTTGCCGTAGCCATTCAAGCCGCAATTGGTGGTAAAATCATTGCCCGTGAGACAATTCCCCATGTTCGTAAGGATGTTACGGCTAAATGCTATGGCGGCGATATTACCCGTAAAAGAAAACTGTGGGACAAACAAAAAGAAGGGAAGGCAAAAAGAAAAGAATTCAGCAAGGTAAACCTGCCTAAAGAGGCATTCCACGCGATACTTAAGATTGAATAAGCGTTCAGGTATCAGCTTTCAGCTATCAGTAAAGGTGCGTAGTAACTGCATTTATGCGGTTGTCCTCTGTTATTCACTAAAGCGGGTTACTGATAATTGCCTGGATTATTTGAATTTAACTGACTGCTGACCGCTGATAGCTGATGGCTGAACGCTTACCTATTATAAGGTTTATAAAAGGGCATTGTTGCATGATGTAGAAAAAGGGAAATAAATGATGGAAAAAATCGTTGGAATCAACAAAATGGATATGGCAATTAATATTATCAGGGATGAATTTGCTGATTGTGGTATTGGCGTTAAATCTATTCTTCTTTTTGGTAGCCGTGCTAAGGGAACAGCACAGCATGACAGCGACTGGGATTTTCTGGTGGTTGTGGACAGGGAGCTTGAACGAAATGATAGGCTAAGCATCGTCAGAAGAATTCGTCGTCGCCTTGCCATAGACTTTATTTCCGTTGATATAGTTGTCAAATCAGAGGAAAGCTATTTTTCACAATGCACGAATGTAGGATATATAACCTATTATGCTGCCAAAGAGGGTGTGTTGGTATGAATGAAGATGTTGTAAAAAAGTGGATGCTGAAAGCAGATAATGATTTGAAGATTGGCAAAGACGAACAGGCGACCATAGAGCCTGTAGCTGACATGGTCTGCTTTCACATGCAACAATGCGTTGAAAAATATCTCAAAGCGTTTCTTGTTTTTCATGGCAAAGAGATAAACAAAACCCACAATATATCTCTTCTTATCAGACAGTGCATGGAAATTGATGCGGACTTTGGTAATCTGTCTGAAGATGACCTTGAGAGCCTGGTGGATTATGTAGTTGAAGTGCGGTATCCTGACGACTTCTACATGCCTTCCTCTTTGGAGGCTGAAAAGGCAATAGAAATTGCGGAGTTCGTGAAACGCTTTGTGCGTGAAAAGATTAGACTTGAGGATGGGTCAATCGCAATGAATAAGAAATGAGGAGACAAAAATGGATTAGGGTTGGACTGTGAATGTTGAACTTAAAGCAAATTTGCTTTCTATTTTCAAGGTACGACCCTAACTTTTCCCCTCATGATTCTTACTCTGTTTTGTGGTAAGCGTTCACTGGTTTATTTTCAAAGTTTGTCGAGATTAGGGCAGATTGGGGATAGATCTTGATTATGGAATACAGAATGTTCTAAATTCAATATTCAATATCTGCCTCCAATATAACTTCAATATGCTCCTAACAAAGGGAAAAGGGGGAATGTGGGAAAATGGAAAACTATAGACAACACCAATACTGTCCCCTGTTCCCCAGAGGAAGTTAAGATTAATGAAAAAAAATTTAATTATTCTTTATGCAATAATGATTGTGTTTACATCCACAATAAAATTAGAAGCAAATGAGCAGGAATTTAGTAATATTGCACAGATCGGTTCTGCTACTGTGTTAGTAAATAAAAATGTAGCATTCATCACCAAAGATTCTAATAAGGATGATGCTAATATTGAAATAAAACAAGCTGTTGTAAGTATAGGCACAGGATTTATTGTAAGTGAAACAGGATATATTTTGACTTGTGCTCATGTAATTGATAAAGGAATAGGGAGTTTACAAGTTCAAATAGGAAATAGCCCCTGGCAAGAAGCAGATGTGGTCAGAGTTGATAAAGATTATGATATTGCTATCTTAAAGTTGAGAACAATACCACCAAATTTACCAAAGCCAGTAATTTTAGGTGATTCAAGGAATGTTAAACAGGGAGATAGGGTTGCGGTGATGGGATATCCTTTGAGAAATACAACACCTGTGTACAGTAGTGGTGACATAAGAAAAATTGACAATACAGAAACTTATGTAACAAAGAATCCAACAATACTTTTTGAATTCAATGCTCAAGCTGACTTTGGAAGTAGTGGTGGTCCCCTTTTTTCTCAAGACGGAAAAATAATAGGGATTGATGTATCCAAGTATTCTGGAACAGAAGAAGTTAATTGGGCTATTCCAATCGATATAGCTAAACAATTGTTAAATATAGGAACGAAGGATTTTTGTGAAGGTAGAAAAGATGTCCCGCCACGACCGATAGTAGAACTGATAATTAATGATAAAATCATTTCTGGAGAACCTATTATTCTTGAGTGGAATGATACTCAGGAAGGTACTCTTACTTTTTCTCTTCATAATATTACTTCAGAATCTGTTCCACAAAGTATAGAAAATCCAGTTAAATCAGATGTGATAACAAGATAAATAAGATAATTATCCTATCCATTCTGTTCATCCTGTCAAAAAAGAGAATGCAGGGGACAGTTTGTCCGTAAAATCTTCACTAACAATACAAAGAAAATCCGTGTCCATCCGTCTTATCAGTGTTAATCCGTGTGCTATTGGTTTGACCTGAAGATAGCGGATTGTTTTTTATTGACAGGTTATGGATGAAAGGGTATAATGATAAATGTGGGATGAAGTTAAGAGCATACTGTTTGACAGGCAATAAAATGGGCGATGTTTATTTGTCCCTATTTAGTAACTACTCAGAGAGAGGAATTTACCACAGAGACACGGAGAACACAGAGAAACACAGAAGATTTCTGATGTTTTTATGGTGCTAATCTATACTTTAAGATAACCTCTTCTATTGCCAAGATGAGGTGAGAAATGGGGAATAAGGGTATTCCCCATTAAAAAAGGGGGTGTAGGGGGTTGTTACTTCATCAATTCTCCGTGTTTCTCCGTGTTCTCTGTGTCTCCGTGGTGAGTAGTTATAAGGAGGAATTGATAATGTTTAAATGACTAAAAATTAAAATGCTGGTTAATCAGATTAATAGTTCAGATGGGAATAAACGAAAAGCAGCAGTAAGTGCTCTGGGTGAATTAAAAGACCCGTGTGCAATAGAACCTCTCATCAAAGCCCTTGGAGATGAGGATTATGTAGTAATCGAATTTAACGAATTTATCAAATTTAATTACCTTTTGTTTAATTCGCTTAATTCGATTACTATTTACAGAATGAATTAATCCATCGAAAACTGACCCATTACCCATTTAGGTAATGGGTCAGTGAAATGGGAGTGCAAGCTAAAGGGAATGTTTGAAAATACCGATAAAGGAATTATGAGTTTTTGTGAAGATTGTTTTAAGAAGCAACAACAAATTGATAGTTTAAAAACTGAAATAGGAAATCTTAGA
>JBDRHR010000054.1:0-10364 GCA_043816605.1 Nitrospirota bacterium | reverse complement strand
GGATTAATGTCCAAGATGGAAAATCTATCTTGAGTGATTCTCAAGCGTCTATACCCTAAATTTAAAGAGTAATGAGGCATTACTCTTTCATTTTGCTCTTTCATTTTACATTTTTCATTTTACAATACCCATTTTACAGTTTTTATCCCATATTTTTCAATGGATTGAACGCTTATTTCCCCTTTAAGTCACTACCTTAAATTGTCCAGCAATATTTGTGGGTAAAGATAAGCTCCCAGGAGGGAAATTTTTAGTAAGTTCTTCTTTCTGTTTGGGCAATAACTCTTTAGCCTTCTCTGCCTGGGTATAATACATATCTCTGCCTACCTGAATATTCGTTACATTTTGACTTTTAGTAATATTTACCTTCTGTTTCATCGTTGTTCCTTTAAGGATAATTTTGCGCAACCATTTCTGCTATCACCATCTTAGCTTTTATGACCAAATCTCTTTGTCCTTCATCAAATAAAAAAGGAGCGACCTGCTTAGATAATCTTTTAAACTCCTCGTCTGATATGGAATTTATAATTTTAGAGATAGCCTCCTTTGGTTCTTCTGTTATACCGTGTATCTTTAACATCTCCCGGCTTACCTTAAATCTCTTCCCCAACATAAATATTATATCATAGATATGGCGACCTAATTTTTTATTACGGAGTGTATCTATCTTATCAGCAAAAACCCATTCTTTTGCCATCGCCTTGACTAAGAATATCTCACCAAAACTGCTGATACTATGCACATCTGCCGGGAATTCATAATCCGGTAGATTAGCCTCAAGTTTAACCAACATTCCACCTTTTCTTTTATCAGCCTTGTAAATACCTCCAAACTCCTCAAAGATAAATTCTGCTATATAAAGTGGCTTTCTATGGTTGAACTCAAGGAGACAGTCTATGTTTTCTCTACTTAATTCATCCTTTATAAACTTAGCCGTTTCTTCAAATTCTATCTCTTTTATGCCTTTGACATTAAAATCCAGGTCTTCAGAAAACCGCCTCAGGTCATAAAGTAGCCGTAGCGATGTTCCTCCTAAAAAGAAGAACTTATCTTGATAAGGGGTTCTATAAATGTATTTCAGGATAAGTGTCTGTATGTACTCTCTGATAATACCACGCCATTTATCTGTCGGCATGCCTTTTAAAGCCGCCTCATTCAGGATAGACTCATAGCTTAGCATATATTTCCTCCACTGATAGACATGTTTTCTTATTATATAACGAGGCATATAAAACTAACTTATCTAATTTCATATCCGCTATCTTAGTTTTGTTCAACCGTAGACTTTCTATATCCAGGGTATTTTTATCACGCAGAGCAAAATAGATATAATCCACCAATGCCTTTTCAGGTTCGGCAATCTTTACACATCTTCCCTGCTCTGTCCCTAACTGATACCCCACAAATGCCTCCTTTTTAATAGACCGATATTGGAAATAACCATAATGGTTTCTGAATTCCCTTGTTGGTTTCGTTGTTACTGAGGTAACTTGCATAGCTACCTCCGGGATGAGGCTGTAATAAGATAAAGCCGTCTCAAGTGAAATATAGGAAGGTTCGTATAATTTATTGGCAATGGACAAATCAGGGAGTATTTTTTTAACAGGGTATGTAGCCTCGTAAAGCCCTTTTTTCAAAGGTCTTATCCAACCTTTTTTCTTCCAATAAGAGACCTGTCGCTTCACTAAATCCTTTTTGTGGCTGGATAATCCGACTATATCACTAAGATTAAAGATAAATAACCCTTCTTTTTCTAATCTATGATACAAGTCAATATATTTCATAATGTTACCTTTTTTGTTACTATCTAAAATATATCATATAATCTTTGCTTTGTCAAGGTAAAATTGGAGTCAGCAGTAATCGGTCAGCATACCTCATCCTTTATTTTCTCTGTATTCTCTGCGTTTTCTCTGCGACCTCTGCGTTTATCTTTAACGCTTACATTTTATCATACCAATTAAAATTTGGCAAGAAAAAAGGCGTTATCAAAAAATTTAACAAAGAAAGGATTTGACAAACAGGGATTAATGTATTATAATTATAGCAGTGCCGAAGTGGCGAAATTGGCAGACGCACTGGACTCAAAATCCAGCGGATGCTTGCATCCGTGTGGGTTCGACTCCCACCTTCGGCACCAAAATTATAGGACTTATAGGACATATAAGTCTTATAAGTCTTATAAGTCCTATAATCTGAGGGAGGGAAAATAAGTGGAAGAAATGGAAAAAGAAACGATAAAAGAAAAAATAATTCCGATTTATATTGAAGATGAGATGAAACATTCATACCTTGATTACGCTATGAGTGTCATTATCGGCAGGGCATTACCTGATGTCCGTGATGGGCTAAAACCTGTTCATCGCCGCGTGCTTTATGCGATGAATGAATTAGGTATGGATTCAGATAAACCTTACAAAAAATCTGCCAGGGTTGTCGGTGAGGTCCTTGGAAAATATCATCCACATGGGGATATGGCGGTATATGATTCAATGGTTCGTATGGTGCAGGATTTTTCACATCGCTATCCATTAGTTGATGGACAGGGTAATTTCGGCTCTATTGATGGTGATAATGCCGCCGCTATGCGATATACTGAGGTTAGATTTGCCAAATTCGCCGAAGAACTCCTTCAGGATATAGATAAACAAACCGTTGACTTTACTCCAAATTTTGATGAAACATTAAAAGAACCTACTGTCCTACCTGCGGTTTTACCTAATTTACTCCTGAATGGCTCCTCCGGCATTGCCGTTGGTATGGCAACCAATATCCCACCTCATAATTTAGGTGAGTTAGTTAATGGAATCATCCATTTAATTGACAACCCGGATGCAGTTATCGAGGATTTAATACAAATCATTCCAGGTCCGGATTTTCCTACAGCCGGACTGATTTTTGGTGTTGGCGGCATAAAGGACTATTTTACTACAGGTCGAGGAAAAATCATCTTGCGGGCTAATACCAAAATAGAATTCTCAAAAACTGGGAAAGAGATTATTATCATTACGGAAGTCCCCTATCAAGTTAACAAAAAAAATCTTATTGAGAAAATAGCGGAATTGGTTCGAGAAAAGAAAATAGAAGGAATATCAGCCTTGCGAGATGAATCTGACCGGGATGGGATTCGTGTCGTCATAGAATTAAAAAGGGATGAAGATGCCAGGGTCATCTTAAATCAACTCTATAAACATACCCAAATGCAAATTACCTTTGGCGTGATAATGTTAGCCATAGTAGATAATCAACCCAGGATATTAAACCTTAAAGAGTTAATTGAGTGCTACCTCAAGCATCGGAAAGAGGTAATCATTCGAAGAACTAAATTCGAGCTAAAATTAGCCGAGGAGCGCGCCCATATCTTAGAAGGATTAAAAATTGCCTTAGCCAATCTTGATGAGGTAATTAAAGTTATTAAAGAGTCTAAAAACCCTCAAGAGGCTAAAACCTCATTAATCGCACGATTTGAATTAACATCAATTCAGGCACAGGCGATATTAGAAATGCAATTGCAAAGATTAACCGGACTTGAGCAAGATAAGCTAAATAAGGAGTATTTAGGGCTTATAAAAAATATTGCCGAACTCAAATCTATTCTTGAATCCAAGGAAAAGGTTTTAGAGATAATTAAAAATGATTTAATCCGGATAAAGGAAAAATTTGCTGACCCAAGAAGAAGTCAGATAATCAAGGATGCCATAGAATTCAACAGGGAAGATTTAATCGCAGAAGAAGATATGGTTATTACCATTTCCCATTCAGGATACATCAAGCGGATACCTCTTAGTGTTTATAAGATGCAAAAACGCGGTGGAGTAGGTGTGGCAGGAATGATGACTAAAGAAGAAGACTTTGTGAACCAATTATATATTGCTTCTACGCATGATTATATCCTGTTTTTTACTAATAAAGGCAGGGTGTATTGGTTAAAAGTCTATGATATACCGGAATTTGGAAGAATAAGCAAGGGTAAAGCTATTGTTAATCTACTTAAATTAGGAGCAGATGAAAAGATTGCGGAATCTATTTCTGTTAGAGAATTTAACGAAAATGATTACCTTATCATGGCTACCCGGAAAGGATTGGTTAAAAAAACTCGATTAATTGCCTATAGCCACCCTCGGGTTGGAGGAATTATTGCCTTATCATTGGTAGGTGATGATGAATTAATAAGGGTTGAACGCACGAATGGAAACGATGATATTATCTTATCCACGATGACGGGCAAGGCAATTAGATTTAGTGAAACACAGGTTAGATCTACCGGTAGAACTGCATCCGGTGTCAGAGGAATAAGATTAAGAAAAGATGATTATGTGGTGAGCATGAAGGTAGTTTGTGAGGGATTAACACTCTTGACAGTAACAACTAATGGCTACGGCAAAAGGACAAAATTCGATGCGTATCGGCGTCAATCAAGAGGAGGTCTGGGTGTCATTGATATTAAGACAATAGACAGAAACGGGCCGGTAATAGGTATATGCAGACTAAAGGATACCGATGAGATAGTTATGATTACCAACTCCGGGATGGTAATACGCTGTCCGGCAAAAGGTATTTCTGTCATTGGTAGAAATACACAGGGAGTTAGAGTAATCAGGCTTAAGCAAGAGGATAAACTGATTGATGTGGTTACCGTAGCTAATGAGGAAGAAAGCGTTCAGGTGTAAATAAGGAGGTTATAGGACATATAGGTCTTATAAGTCCTATAATCCTAAGAAAAAGAGGAGACAAGATAGACTATGTTCCGTCGCAAAAGGCATAGATACAACAAAACACCAACAATTACAAGGCAAGCCGCATTTCCAAAATCACCATTTATTAAACCCAGGAAAAAAATTTCACTATTGACTCCGCTGGCAAAATCTATCATCGTCATCTGCCTTCTGGGCTTATTTGTGTTCATAGGAATTGGGGCAGGGATTGTTGTTGCCTTGATGGGACACCTGCCTAAATTAGACCCTGTGTTGAAATACGAAGGGATGGAGGCATGGAAATTCCCTACCAAACTTTATTCCTTAGACAATAAATTAATAGCTGATTTTGCCGAAGAAAAACGGGAATTGGTAAGTTTGGACAATGTCCCAAAGGCATTAAAAGAGGCAGTTGTTGCGGTTGAAGACAAACACTTCTATAAACATAAAGGGGTTGATATATTAGGTATTTTACGGGCATTTTGGGTTAATATCCGGGCAGGAAAAATACAACAGGGAGGTAGTACTATTACCCAGCAATTAGCTAAAAATCTATTTTTAACCCAGGAGCGAACATACCGAAGAAAAATAGGGGAGGTATTGATTGCCTTATTAATTGAACAAAAGTTAACTAAGGATGAAATATTAGAAAGATATTTCAACAAGATATATTATGGACATGGGACTTATGGAGTTCAGGCGGCTTCATTATACTATTTTGATAAGCCGGTAAAAGACTTAAATCTCGCTGAAATCGCTATGATAGCCGGTTTGCCGGGTTCACCAGTCCGTTATTCCCCCATTACTTACCCTCAAAATGCGATGGTAAGACAGGCATTTGTATTGAAACGAATGGAAGAAGAAGGGGTAATTACTCCAGAGGAAAGGGATAAGGCAAAAGAGGCATTTGCTATTCAAATAAAGGAACTTTCTAAGAAAAAATTTGCTAAAGCAAAAACGACAATTAACAAAGCACCTTATTTTACTGAGTATATTCGCCAAATCCTTGAACAAGAATATGGAAGTAATGCCCTTTACACCGGCGGATTAAATGTCCAGACGACATTGGATTTAGAGATGCAAAAGGCGGCTGAGCGGGCACTTGTAAATGGATTAGAACAACTAAATGCGGCAAAGAAACCAGGTGAACCACGCATAGAAGGGGCACTTTTAGCCATTGACCCACGCACCGGATATATTAAGGCAATGGTAGGAGGCTCTGGATTTACCCAGTCCAATCAAGTAAATCGTGCCATTTACGCCAGAAGACAACCAGGCTCTGCCTTTAAACCAATTATTTATACCGCCGCTATCGACCAGGGTTTCACTCCTATAAATATCCTTGATGATTCCCCTAAAACCTACATAGGCGCTGAAGGCGAGGAATGGAAACCAAGTAATTATGATGATGAATTCTATGGACGAGTTACCCTGAGAACGGCTTTAGAACTTTCTCTTAATTTAGCTACTATTAAATTGCTGGAAGAGGTAGGGGTAAGAAGGGTTATTGAGTATGCCCATAAAATGGGGATTAAAAGCAAACTACCGGCTGATTTATCATTGGCATTGGGGACAGCACAGGTTACTCCATTAGAGATGACAAGAGCCTTTGGTGTCTTTGCTAATCAAGGGGTTAAGGTCGAACCTATGGCGATACTATCTATTAAAGACCATAGCCAAAATTTATTAGAAGAGCGGACAACAAAAGAGGAAAGGGTTATTTCTCCACAAACTGCTTATTTAATTACCAGTATGTTAGAAGGTGTAGTTCAACGGGGAACGGCAAAATATTCTGTTGGAAATAAAATAGACAGGGTGGTAGCTGGTAAAACAGGCACAACAAATGATTATGTAGATGCCTGGTTTATTGGTTTTACACCGGAATTAGTGGCTACGGTCTGGATTGGTTATGACCGCGGGCAAAAGAGTTTAGGACATGGTCAGGCAGGTGGGGTAGTTGCCGCACCTATCTGGACAGAATTTGTAAAAAAAATCCTTCCTTTATTAGAATCAACAGATTTCCCTGTACCAGGTGGGGTTAATTTTGCTATTGTTGACCCATCTACCGGTATGTTGGCAACTAAACAGTGCCCAAAAACCAGATATGAGGTATTTGTCGAAGGCAATTGTCCGACTGAATATTGCAGTTATCATACTGAAGAAGGAGGGACAGTAGAAGAACTCGGTGTAGGAGAATATGAAGCTCAGACCTCCTCTACGACTACCGCTGTTGAAGAGGAAAAGGAACAAACCGGACAGGAAGACTTTGATAAAATTAGACTTGAAGAGTAGGAATTTTACACATCTTATCCGAGCCATGCTTAATATTCTGCTACATTCCTATCCATTTTGTCAAGCATTAATTGGTATTATATGTAATGCCTCAGAAGGTGTGAAAAAATCCAATTTCACCAATTTCGACCCTAATGATTTCAAGCGTTTGCGACCCATGAAATACCCCAAAAGTTAATTTTTTCACACCTTCTGAGGCATTACTATTATATCCCCAGTTTCCCGCTATTCCTATTTTCTATTGAAATTAATTTTCCATCCATTTGACTGTTTGGAAAAAATTTCATTATAGTATTCCTCGAAAATATCTCGAAGATGTTGGTCATTTTTAGAATACCACTCAAAACAATCATAGCGTTGAAAGAGAATTCCTGCCATTACATCCTCAGCTTCGTATCCAAGATATTGATTCTGATTTAAGGCAACAACAATAGACGCCTTAACAAAAGTATCTTCCAAGTATGTGAGGTAAAAAATTTCCTTTTGAAGGAAATGAACCCAATTGCGTTTTTCACAGGTTAAATAATCTATATTAGGGGCAAATAGGTTTTCTTGTCTGCAATCAACCAAATTTGGGTAAAGCCGGTCAATCGGGTATTCAAAATCAAATCCTGTTGCCACAAAATTTTCTGGAAGACTAAAAATTTGACGATTAGAATTTCTCAAGATTAAATCATAGTATGCGTACCGGTAATAGCTCGCTATCAAGTCATGGGCATATTGATAGATTCTATGGTCAAAACTCTTTATATTTTTGACACTCTCTACGAGTTCTGGCTCAAAATCTAATAGAATCGCGGATTTCAAAAATCTTTCTTTAGGAAATTCAAAAAGATATTGAACAAGAGTAGAATAAAGTGCATGTTGAACATCATTCTTTAAAATTTTATCAGTGTCTCCCAAAAAGTTTTCACCTACAATCATATTTTTAACCTCCCAAATCCTACACGGGTGTGCTACTTTATATTGTGAATAGAGGAAAATAGTCGCTGTCCTTATTTAATCCCTATTTAATCAAAAAGTAGCCTGTTCCTTTTTCCCCTCCGAAGTTCAATCTAAAATTGGTCGTGACTTTTCTACTTCCGGGGGAAATTTCCTCCATTTACCTTTTCTTGTAGACACCATACATTTTCTAAGCACAATATGAACATCGTCTAAACTTCCTACAATACTTCGATATACTGGCTTGGCTTCTTTCTCAAATCTTCTAATTTTCTCAACCATTGCTTTTTCTGTCTCCGAATCAATCTTATCTGTACCGTCAAATTTGCGAGTTTTAATATCCCTCCAAGTTGGTGCCATGTATTTGTCCCACAAGCGAGTTACTAAAAAAGAGGTGTCCTCTGGAGGAATAGAAGCAAAACTCACAACCCCTCTGTTTTTTGTCTCTTCTGGGAGTGCTGAATAATGTTGATCCAATGCTGACAAATCTGCTTTAAAATCCGACCCATTCACAAAAGTTTGATCCGACCTAAGAAAAAAGGGAATTATACCGATATGAAGTTTGTCGTTTGATACAAAAATGTTGCAAAAAGGAAGATAGTACAGATACGCAATATCAACCATATGGGTCTGCGGATGACGGAAACTCGAAAAAAGATTAGCTGCACTCCCTAAATAGAAAAATAAATCAACCGATAATATATAAGCAAAATATGGTGCAAATTCCCTGATTGATTTTCTGCCTGAATTTTCCCACTTTTGCATAATCTCGTTGTGCTTTTCTGGTAGAACACCAATAATGAAAAGACCGTAATTTAGAATTTTCTTTTGATGGGAATTTTCAATTATACTATTAACCTGCCTTTTTAGTTCGCTCAGTGATTTTGGCACATCAAACACACTGAAAATTTGCTGAAATATTTTATAACGATCTTTTAAGACTGAAATTTCTAAGTCTTTTCTCCACTTTTTTGCAATCGTTCGTTCTATTTCTAAAAACTGATGTTTCTGCCATCGTTGAAAAGCCTCAATCTCCTGCGGCTCCAGAAAAATTATACCTGTATCATTTCCCAATTTTACATCTTGCCCTCCAGAGATAATAGGACGACCAGTCATCTCAACTGTGCATTGTTTAGTAATCTCACCACAGAGGAGGTTTCAATGGTGTGTATTTACACATCCCGTATCCGGCGTTTTGTATGCTATGTTTCCAACAATTTGCTCCGGTGTTTTGCCAGCCTGTACTTTCTTCTCAATATCAGCGAGAGTTTCAACAAAAAATAGTGGCGTGATATTCGCAAGGTAAAAATTATCGAGCCACATTGCTTCATCTGGATTGAGACTTTGAAGTGCTGATTTATCAAAAATGAGTGAGGGTCCCATAGACATCATTTTAATTCCTTTCCACTATTTTTATTTCCTCTTCGGTGAGGGCATAAAGTTTATAAACCATCCGGTCAATCTCCCGCTCCAGTGCTTTTACCTGTGCCTGCTTTTCGGGATTTTGCAAATAATCCTCGTCTTTGGTAATCTGTCTGCTGTGCTAACGGCACAGGTAGATGGCAAGAATGCGGTCAACCTCACACCTGTAGGGAATATATATCCCCTTTTTTACCGGTTTGTCAATATTTTATTTTGTATCTTATGTAGTTTCTTGTAATTACATAAAGCGTCTATTCCTATAATAATGCCACCCCTTCGGGGTTAGGATTGCTTGTTTTAACGGTTTGCTATAATAATACCACCCCGTCGGGGTTAGGATTGCTTGTTTTAACGGTTTGCTATAATAATACCACCCCGTCGGGGTTAAGATTGCTTGTTTTAACGGTTTGCTATAATAATACCACCCCGTCGGGGTTAAGATTGCTTATTCTTGTTTTCTTATCATCCTCTGCATTTAATCCCGAAGGGATGATATTATTATAGCATTTGTTGAACAATTATAATTAAACCCCGAAGGGGTGACATTTTTCTCCAATACAAATTTTTACATAGAATTTCCACACCTTCGGGATTATGATTATTTGTTTTTGTTTTTTTTCAACAATTCACAGCCCCTTCCACAATGGCAATCTCTTCCTCGGTCAAGCCGTAGAAATTGTAAACCATCCGGTTAATCTCTTGCTCAAGTGCCTTTATCTGCAACTGCTTTTGCGGAATGTCCCCCGCTGGCGGGGGGTAGGGTTTAATCTACTTTAGATTTGGCAACCCCCAAATCGAATGTCCCCCGCTGGCGGGGGTAGGGAGTTTTTGCCGCTCACACAAGACTATTCAATCCGAATGTCCCCCGCTGGCGGGGGTAGGGGGGTGGAGATTTCCCCTGGTTTCAATCTCTTCTATAGTAATCTCAATAGCTCTTCGCACAGTTTCAATATCATTTAGTATTTCCTCGTCCATAAATCTTATAACCGTAAATCCTGCTTTCTCCAATTCTTT
>JBDRHR010000053.1:0-6857 GCA_043816605.1 Nitrospirota bacterium | reverse complement strand
GTAGTTGTGGCAATGATGGTTCTATTTTGCATTATTTCTATGAGAGCACCTGCTACCAGCTGAGGTTGAGAGTCAGCACTTTCTACCCTGCCAACGATAGAGCCTGTGCCAACAAAGCCTGGTGACCATGTGGGGTTATTTGAAGGCATATCAGCGATGAGTTTTCTCAAACCACCTGTACCGTCTGCATTTATAACAAACAATTCCGGACTTCCATTCCGGGTTGAACAAAAGGTAATCTGGTTTCCATCAGGAGAAAAACAGGGACAAGAGTTTTCAGCCATATGATCTGTAAGCCTTATCAGCCCGGATGAGCCATCAATATTTATGATGTAGAGTCTTGTATTTGTGCCTGATTGCAGGCTAAAGGCAATTTTTTGCCCTGTTGGAGAAAAGGCAAATGTTGTCTTGACACCAGTGGTACCGGTAGCAGTAATCAGCCTCGTTACCCCTGAGCCGTCGGTAGCATCCATGATATAAATGTCATAGCTGTTGCCCCCGCCAGAGGTGCTACCTCTGTTTGAGGAAAAAGCGATTTTTCTACCATCCGGCGAAAAGGAGGGATACGCGTCAGATGACTGATGATTGGTCAGACGGGTTGGGTTTGAGCCATTGCTATCCATTGAATAGATCTCATAATTACCATCCCTGTTTGATGAAAATACTATTCTGGAGCTATCAGGCGAAAACGATGGAGACAAATCCTGTCCCGGGATATTGGTAAGTCTTAGCTGATTTGATCCATTCTTGTTCATGATATAGATTTCAGGGTTATTGTCACGGTTAGAGACAAAGGTTATTTTTTCATTGTCCCATGATACACAGGGGTCATAATCATCCGAGATGTTATAGGTTAATCTTGCCATGCTGGAACTACTGGAAGCATTAGCATTAAGAGAATAAACTTCACGATTTCCATTAGAGCCTGAATCAAACGAAACCTTGCCAAAGGTATTACCTATGGGCATAAGTGGAATATTAATATTTTGAATGTTTGAATTATCAGATACCCTGATTGGGGATGAGAAAAAGCGGGTGCCATAGCCAGGGACAGAAGCCCTTATTGAATACATTTCTGGTATAAGACCGGAAAAGGAATAGTTGCCATTTGTATCGGTTGTGGTACTCTGGACAACGGTATTATTGCATAATACCGTAACGGTCGCAATCGATAAGGGTTGTTGGCTTAAAGAATCGACAACCTTGCCGGTGATTGTTCCGTAGGCATATGAGATGGATGGCACAACTAAAGCCATGAACACCATCCATGTGATGCTGTTTTTTATCCCCCCCATTAATTTTTTATACCACATTCGTTTGTACTTTATCCTCTGCTGTAATTTGCAAGTCTATCCAATCAACTTAGATCACTTGCTTGATTATTGCTGCTGCGTTGTATTTTGAGAGATGAGGGCAGTTTGCCCCTGTCTATTCCTCAAGCAAGAACAATGCCAGATTAAAGGAAATTGCCGTAACACATTGAGGTAACACTTGATTGGGGTTATTTTTCGTGTTTTTCGCAAGCAAAGAATTGTACCTCATGGTACAATAGGTTGATTGTTTGGGTACAGGACAGGCATTGAGGTATTTTTTTGACAGGATAGGACAGGATAGGACAGGATAGGACAGGATAGTAATGGGTCAGAAGGTGTGAAAAAATTAACTTTTGGGGTATTTTATGACTCACAACCACTTGAAATCATTAGGGTCGAATTTGGCGAAATTGGATTTTTTCACACCTTCTAACCCATTACAAATTATGATGAAGTAGTAATAAATTAGGCTGTTCCGAAAGTGGTATTCTCACCACCCTAATAAAAAATCAGGCACGAGGCATTTCGCCGAGTGGTAGTGAGAGGGTAGCGAGTGATTTATTTTTTCGATATTTTCCTGCATTGACTTTTAGCAAAAATTATGGTATAATAGAACTAAGTTAAGAGTGGAAATTTCTCCTTCTCCTTCCTAACTTTTCACTTTCTCACTTTCCACTTTTAACTTTGTTATGGTAGGTCAGGTGACCGCTTCTGCTTAAGAGATGCTGGATTCGAAGGATATGGTGGGTTTTATTTAGCCTTAGAATTCGTAGAATCCGGCATCTGCCAGAGGTGCTACCTCTGAAAAAAGGCAGGAGAGGAAAGTCCGAACACCAGACGGCAGGGTGCTGGGTAACCCCCAGGAAGGTTATTATGCCTTACGGAAAGTGCCACAGAAAATATACCGCCGGTTCTTTGGAATTATAGGACTTATATGTCTTATATGTCCTATATTCTATGTCCGGTACGGGTGAAAAGGTGTGGTAAGAGCACACCAGTACGGAAGGCGACTTCCTTAGCTTGGCAAACCCCACCTGGTGCAAGACCAAATAGGGAAAAAAGAGGGATATTATCCCTTGTTAGTTGCCGGCTAACAGTTGGTAGATTTATTACTCAAAAGTGGTAAAAATACCATCTTTTTTTCGGGTAGGTCGCTAAAGAAAAAAAGTTCAAATTTTTTTCGTAGAGAGATGGTCACCAAACTATATGTCCATCATATAGTTACAGAATTCGGCTTATGAACTACCATAATTTTTTTAAAGTTTTTTTAAAAAATTAAATTTTTTGCTTGACATATTCAAGGCTATATGATAAAATACTGATGATATTTCTAAAAACTCACCATATTGAGCCTTGAATATAAAAGGCGAGACCATTCTAAATATGAGCCAGGGCATAAGTAAATCGCCTGATTTACTATAGTCTTACAGCTATTAGGTGCATCAACAAAACTGGGTGTTATTATGTAAAGGAGGGTAAGGGGAATATCCTTCTTTATTTTTTTACTAGCAGGGGAATATCATTATATAATTTTAAGAGTGAAGAAAAATTTAATACAAAAACAGGGGAGGGGTAAAAGAAAAAATGTATAAGGAGAGTAATGATAAAATGAAAAAGGTGAATACTTTTTTAGGGTTAGTATTGTCTTGTGGAATGATTATTGGAGTAACTACTGCAGAGGCAGGAAAGATAACTTTAATAGATCCAACTTTATGTACTGTAGGGACCACGATAACGGTAGAAGGTGAGGGCTATGTGCCTTCAGAGACGATAAGAATTGATTTAGAAGGACAATTTGGTGCAGTGCAGACAAATTGCAATGGGGAGGGTACTTTCTCTACATCTTTTGTAGTGGGTAAGCATCCTGCAGGGGAAAATAAATTTGTCGTTGTCGGATTTACCTCTTATGCCTTAGATAGAGGCACATTTGCGGTAAAAAGTAGAATTAGTTCAATTACACCTACATCAGGGAAAGTTGGTGAATTTGTAGCTATTGATGGCGATGGATATGGTGCAGGAGAGGAGATTAGTGTCCGTTTTGGGCAAAACAAAGAAATTAAAACTATTTTAGCCGATGGACAGGGGGCATTTAGTTTTGCCTTTACTACCGACCCACAACCGGCAGGGACAAAAAAGATTATACTTGCTGGAGTGAATTCAAAAGAAAGTAATACTACACAATATACATTAGTCGGTGGGATTCAATCTGTAATTCCAACGCATGGATGCGTAGGAACACAGGTAACGGTGCAGGGAGCAGGTTTTGGGGACAAGGAGCCTATTCGAGTGGATTTTGGTAAAATAGAAGGAATTATCCGCACTAAATCTACAACTAATGGCGAGTTCTCTTTTGTATTTATTGTTGATACGCAATATCAGGGTAGAAAAGATATTTTGGTAAATGGTCTTTCTACAGGGGAGGCGGCACAAGAAGGATTTATCATTACACCAAATATTGATTTAGTTACACCAATCAGAGGGACGGTTGGTAGTACTATAACAGTAGTTGCGACCGGATTTGGTTCTTCAGAGCCAATGCGTATTGATTTAGGCAGGACTTTGGCGGCAGGGAGAACAGAATCTGATGAAAATGGTGCGATGAGAGTTGAAATAAAGGTTACTCCTCAACCAGGTGGGGTGTCAAGACGGTTAGCTGTTGTAGGACTCAGAACACGGCAAATAAGTTTTACCGATGTCTTTTCGACAATGCCGACTATAAAAATTACTCCTTCTGTCGGTAAAGTAGAATCTGATGTTTTGGTTCATGGTGATGGATTCCCGTCTAATGAGCCTATTAGAATTGATTTTGGGAACACGACTAACATTGCTCTGGCAACGGCTGATAACCGTAATGGTAACTTTGATGCCGGGTTCAAAATTACTCCTCATTCAGCAGGTAAAACAAGGATTAAGGTGACCACGCTTATAACTAATGAAAGCATTGAGGATAATTTTATTGTTCAATCAAGGCTCAAGTTGATTTCACCATCTGCCTCCGGGGCATTAGATGAGATGATAGAGATTCAAGGTGAAGGATTTGATGCCAGTGAATTAGTGCAGATTGATTTGGCTAATAGTAAAGGTATTGGGAATGGGGTAACGGATTTAGAAGGGAATTTTACTATTTCGTTTAAAGTCGATGCCCAATCTGGAGGAAATAAAACATGCACTGTTACCGGTCTTAATTCAGGTGAGAAACAAGATACCACTTTTGCTATAAAAGGAAAGATATTAATTTCACCTACATCAGGCATCTATGGGACTACAGTAACTGTAACGGGGAGTGGTTATATTGCCTCTGAACCGGTTCGGGTAGATTTTGGGGATGCGACTAAAATAGCCAATGCCACGGTAGATGATAACGGCACATTTATAACTAATTTTACCGTAAATACTAAAAAACCAGGCGAGGTTAGAGTAAGAACGATTGGACTTCATTCCTGGACTGTAAGTAATGTGAATTTTACCGTTGTTGAGGAAAAAAAGGAAGAGGAAATAAAAAAGATTGAAGAAGGGACTGAGGAAGGTGAACAAAAAGGAATAGCAACTGAGGAAGAAAAGAAGTAAATAAATTATCTTATAGAAAGGATTTGAGAGTAATGAATAGTTTTCACCTTGGCACAAGATATTTAAAATTAAATTTAAGAAGATTTACCGGCATTATTCATCTAACAGGATTAGTAATAACCAGGATATTTCCTGTTGTAGTTTTTAATAGAATAGTGATGGCTTAAATTAAGGTCATCACTATTTTTTTGTCTGTTGGAAAGGTAGGAAGATGGTAGATGATAGTTGGTCAATTATGAGTTTTGAAGAAAGACAGAGATTAGGGATAAGTGATAAGGAATATATGGTGATGTTTTTAGAATGTTTAAAGAAAAAACAGGATAGGCTAATTGAAGTTATGTATGGGATGAGTTATGAAGAGGTTAAGAGAAGAAAAAAGGATGGGAGTTTAAAAGAGGCATTTTTTAAAAATATGGAGAGAAGATAGTTATGAATAAAGAAAGGCGAGTAGAGATACTATTTGAAGAAATGAAGGGGATGTATAAGACTATCTGGGAGGGACTACAAGGTCTTAGAGAAGAGTTAAAAAATGATATAAAAAACCTGAAGGAAGAGTTGAAGGAAGATAATAGACTATTACAATTGAGTATAAAAGAATTAAAAGAAAGATTAGAGAGAGTAGAAAGGGATATATTTATACTCAAGGGAGATGTATCGCAAATTAAGGAGATGTTGAAAACAGTAACAACAAAGGGTGATTTGATAGTGATAGAAAGAAGGATTGAGCGGTTAGAGGCAGTGGTATTTTGATATTAATTTTTGTGTTCTCTGTGTTTTTGTGGTGAGATTAAATTTAGAATTTAGGATAAAAAGGATAAATGGACGAACCAAGTAAGCCAAAACAACAGAACCTATATAATTTTATAGCGAGGTCCAAGAAATTGGGTAAAGGGCAAATAGTGTCCAAAATTATTTCTTTTATAAACCAGAAATTTATTAAAGGACTACTGTCTCTATTTGTAGTAGGGACAGTAGTCTTTTGTTTTGGAGGGGTAGCAAAGGCTGCTATTATAGGTGGAGCGAATGCTGAACCGGATAAAGTCTGGTGGTTTGACCATAGAGATGGAGGGACTACTAATATGACAGGTTCAGCCACTGATACTGTTTCAAATGATGTAATTCTTGGTAGTGAAACCACAGATGCGCATTATATAGGCATGAATTATAAATTTGATAAGATAGTCTATAAAATTGATACCGCAGGTGTAGGAGGTACTGTTACTTTTAAATATTGGGATGGCTCTATTTGGGCTACTGTAACTACAGTTACAGATACTACTAATAGTTTTACACAGTCTCAAGCAGGTTATGGGACTGTTTCTTTTACCATTCCAGGTGGTTGGGTAGTAGGGACAGTGAATGAGGATGGATATAAATATTGGATTAAAGTTGAAACTATGGGTACTTATAGTACTACACTGCCGAAAGCAGGACAAATATCTGTTGTAGAGTATAACTTACAATTAATGGTTGCAAGAATGGATGGAATAACAGGTATAACTGGTCTTACTACTGCTAATTTTACATTTGGAGGTGGGACAGATAATGAGATTAAAGGATTTCGTGAGATTGGTTCTACGGGAGTATATCAATTTGCATTAAAACCTGATAACTATAATAGTTGTACAATTACCGTAACAGGATATACCTATGGAACACTTTCCATAGGTGTTCTTAATACAAACCTTACAGATAAAGGTACCATAACGATGTTAGGAGTATTAAGGTTCACGGTCAACAAGATGGATGGGACAACAGGGATAGCAGGGATACCGGTAGGTAGTTTTACATTTAGTAGTGCGATAATAGAATTTAAGGAGGCGACAGGAGAGGGGGTAGGGGTATATCGGATAGCATTAGCCGCAGGTAATCCTGCTTATACGGTAACCGTAACAGGATATACCTATGGGACAGGGAATACAGGTGCAATAACGACAGGGGAGACGACATCTAAATCCCATACGATGTTAGGAGTAT
>JBDRHR010000052.1:0-8291 GCA_043816605.1 Nitrospirota bacterium | reverse complement strand
TTTCTGGATAAAGAAGAAAAAAATGAGCTTTAAGAAAGTTGAATTTGTATTAAAATCCTCTTAATGAGTGGAATTTGCTCTTTAGGTTATCATAGAGGAACAAAGAGAAAATCTTCTAATTGTAAGTGTCAAATTTAGGTTATATGATGATATCCTGGGAGACAGCCGAGGTCTTAGGAATAAACCCGGAATTATCCAGGGAGCGGATAGAGATAGTTACAGCAAGTGGTATTGAGAAAGCACCTTTGGTAATCTTAAAATCAGTAACAGTTTTTGGCAAGGAGGCAAAAGATATAAAGGCAGTTGTCCATGATTTACCTCCAAAGAGCTATGTTGATGGACTCCTTGGTCTTTCCTATCTCAGAAATTTTAAGTTTTGCATAGATTTCAAAAAAGGATTTCTTGAGTTAATTTAAATAAAAAAGGAGATAAAAAATAAAAAAGATTCTATGTCTTGTTGGGATTTTTGGGGCTTTGGTTTTGGGATGGAGTGATTTAGGATTTTGTAATGAGGTTACCGTGTATCCGGGCGGTGCAACCTATACTACCATTCAGGCAGGGATAAATGCGTGTCCTGTAGATGGCACGGTCTCTGTCTCTGCCGGGATTTATACAGAGGCGGTGACGATAAATAAGAGGATTGCTATAATTGGTGTCGGCACACCTACCATCGACCCGCCATCAAACGGGAGTGCGGTTACCTTTGATGGCAATGGTGCGGATAATGCCTCTATCTCCGGATTTAACCTCACCGGTGTAACAAACGGCTATGGCATACTCTGTCAAAACAACGCCGACCCGATTATCACAGGGAATATCATCACGAACAATAGTGGTTACGCAGTCTGGGTAGCAGCAAGTTCATATCCCACCTTACACAACAACACCTATTCAGGTAACCATCCGGATGCCATCTACATGGAAGGAAGGACAATAAGTAGAAATGTTACCTGGACAGGAGATGGTGCACCGTATGTAATTGGAGGCGATGTAATAGTAAATTCGGGTTTCACACTTAATATTCAACCTAATTCCGATTGTATCCTCAAGTTTGACAGTGGTAAAGGGTTACATGTCTCTGGCACTCTGACGGCAATAGGTTCTTCAACAAGCAAGATTGTCTTTACCTCAATCAATGATGATACCTACGGTGGTGATACTAACGGAACAATTACTCCACCAGCAGGCGGTGATTGGCGGAGTATTTCTTTTAAGAGCGCAAATGCTAAGAACAGTGTGCTGGATTACTGTATTGTTAAATATGCAGGCAATGGGGTCAATTATGATGGTTTTCCACTATGGCAATATCACCTGTGCTGATGCGGCTAATATAACCATCAGGAATTCTGCTATCTCAAATAGCAAATATGATGGAATACAGTGCACCATACACTATGGTCCTGCCGCCTCACCATCAGTCTTTACAATTAATGTTATTCCGGATCCAATGAAGGTAGGGACAGTAACTATTACAGTTGTAGCTAACAAACCTTTAATTGGCACACCAACTGTGGTAGTAAAGGATAGTGCAGGTGGGACTATTGTCGTTACTTTAGCCTCTGTGGTTAATAGCACCTATACCTATTCTGCGGTGATAACAGAGGGAACACCGGATGGCACGGCAACTATCTCTGTTGTCGGGACGGATACGGCGACTAATCAAGGAACAGGCAGTAAAACCTTCCAGGTGAGTATTCCAAGGAAGGTGGTTATTGTTGATGGCGATGGTCAGACCGGCATTGTATTTACTACCTTGTTGAAACCATTTGTAGTTAAGGTAACAGATAACCTGGACAGACCAATCCCCGGGCATATCATTCACTGGCAGATAATTGAGGAACAGGCTACGGCAAATCTTTCTACAATCACAACTACCACAGGAATAAATGGCACAACCTCATCTACCTTGACCCTCGGCACAAAGTCAGGCACATACCGAGTAACGGCAAGCGGCTCAATGCAGGCGACATTCACGGCAACAGCTACACCGGGGACATTAATGACAATCAACCTTTCTCCACAATCACTGTCTATCGTGATGAACCAACAACAGCAATTTACTGCCGCAGGATATGACCAATTTAATAATTGGGTTGGCAATTTAAGTTACAATTGGGGGGTAGAAGGAAATATCGGCTCAGTGACTCCTACGATTGGGACTTCAACAATACTTACTGCCGCCTCATATCCGGTAGTAGGAACTATCACTGCCGGTACTCAAGGAGTTACAGGTAAGACTGCGGTAATCATAACCTATGGTCAGGTAACAACCGTTACTATTACACCACAATCTGCAGAGGTAGTGGTGCAAGGAACGAAATCATTCACCGCTGCGGCATTTAACCAATTTGGGGACATAATTCCCGCCTCGGTATTAAACTATGCTTGGCAATTAATCACTACTATCGGTGGAAGTATTGCACCAACTACCGGTTCTGTAACTACCTTCACTGCCGGCAATAACACCGGTCAGATAAATATCAGAGTTACGGTTGATGGCAAACAAGCCCAGGCAACAGTAACAGTTATTCCAAAACCGATTGAGAAAATAGGATTTATGCCGGTTGGCACTTTAACCGCCTGGATGCCGGGAACAATTACTCTCCAACTTCAGGATAGGCTTGGTAATCCAAGACCTGCAACTGTTGCGACAACGATTATTGTAACCGGTGATGGAAACTCAAGGTTTGCTACCGCATCTGTTGGCGTTCATTACAATGTTGTCGGCACATTCACGGTTGAAGCAGGCACAGCTTGTGCTGGTTTTTTCTTTAAACAAAATGGTACCATAACATCAGTAATTATTACGGCTACCATTTTAGGGACAAATACCTCCGGCACAATTTCAGTTACCTTTGTTCAACCGGTAACCGGTTCAAGTTCCGGCACTGTGGTAGGCGATGATGGTGAGACAATGGTGATTATTGCAGTCGGTGCAATTGCTGGACAAGGAGTCATTGAAATAGATACAAACCCGGGAACAACAACTCAAACAGACCTGGCGAACCAGGCTGATAATGCCGATACAACCATAAATCGGGTTGAAGGGACAATGCGGGAATTTGAGATTCACAATGCCACGATTACCACCACTGTTTTGATTGTTATTCCATATCCGGATGCAGATAATGATGGCTATGTAGATGGGATGATACCGCAGACGCAGGAAATGACACTGGCTATCTTTAAATTAGTCGGCTCACGCTGGGTAGAGGTGCCTGGCTCAGTTGTAGATCCAGTAAATAATACCGTTTCTGTTCCCGTCTCAAGTTTCTCTTATTACATCGTCATGGGTAAGGTAAAAGGAGCTGAAGATACATTAAACAATGTCTTTATCTGGCCCAATCCGTGTCGGATTTATAAAGGGGACAGACAGATTACCTTTGGGAAATTAACCGGTCAGGCAAACATTAAACTCTTTAACATAGCCGGTGAGTTAGTCAAGGAAATCGAGCATACCAATGGCACGGATGGGGAGGTGTGGACAAATCCAGGTGAAGTCGCCTCTGGCGTGTACATTTATTTGATTACAAACGATAAGGGGCAAAAGGTTATAGGTAAGTTGGGGATAATTAAATAAAAGATTTCACGCAAAGGACGCAAAGAAGCAAAGCACGCAAAGAAAAATTAGAAAAAATTATATTCTTTGCGAACTTTGCGAAAACTTTGCGTCTTTGCGAGAAATATTTTTTACGCCTTGGCGAGAAAATAATATTTAAGGAGGAAGGTAAAATGAAGAAAGTAAGTATTTTAGTAGTAGGGATGGTGCTGATGAGCACGGTGGTTTTTGCAAATGATAAAGGTGATACCGGAGCGGCTTTTCTAAAATTAGGTGCAGGTGCAAGGGCATGTGCCTTAGGTGAGGCATATGTCGGTTTAGCCGATGATGTTAATGCCGCTTATTGGAATCCTGCGGGACTGGCTCAACTTGAAGAAAGGCAAGCCTGCTTTATGTATCTGTCACCATTAAATAAGGTGGATAACCTATCTTATAATTACATCAGTACGATTATTCCCGGTGAAGAATGGGTAACAGGGATAAGCGTTTATTACCTTGATTACGGTAATATGGATGAACATACAGATGGAGATGGAATAGTGGATGGCAGATGGGGTGCCTCAGATTTATCTGCGGCTTATTCGTTTGGAAAAAAGATACGAGACGATTTAGCCATAGGTGGGACTTTTAAAGGCATTACAACCAAGATAGCGGATAAAAAGGCTAATACTTTTGCTGTTGATTTTGGAGTTCTATACAATACCACTAAACCAGGGCTTAACCTCGGTGCCGTTGTCCGTAACCTTGGTCCTAAAATAAAATATATAAAGGAAGGCGATAGCCTGCCGCTTGCCTTAAAAGGTGGTCTATCCTATCATCTTACAGATGCACCTGCTACCTTAGTCTGTGATGTTACAATACCAAATGATAATGATGCTTACATTGGATTTGGCGGTGAGTATGTTGTCAAAGAGGTGCTTGCTTTGCGGGCAGGGTATAAATCAGGACCACAGGACGAAGGTTCAGGATTAAGTGCCGGCTTTGGTCTCCTTATAGAGAAGGTTTCCCAATTAACCTTTGAGTATGCTTACCAACCGTATGGTGAGTTAGGCGATTCCCACTATGTCTCTTTACAAAGACGGTTTTAAAAGAGGGATTGGTATAACTATTTCAAAGGGTAATTTTTTCTATCCTGAGTAGCGTTTTCTTAAACGCTATTCCGCCTGAAAATCCACCTGATTTACCATTACTCTGGATAACCCGATGGCAGGGGATGATAATTGGGAGTGGATTTTTCTTCAATGCCTGACCAATTGCTCTAAATGCCTTTGGATTGCCTATTTCTTTGGCAATAAATTGATAAGTCCTAATTTCACCATAGGGAATGGATTGAGTGGCATACCATACCTTTTTTTTGAATTCACCGGCAAATCTTAAATTTAACGGATAGTTGAAGACTACCTTTTCACCTTCAAAGTAGTCAATTAACAAGCAGTTTATTTCCTTGAAATATTCCTCATCCCTTAACAAATCATCGGCATGAACGCTATCTTTAATTAAAGAAAGTGTCTTTTTTCCATTAATCTGAGGAAGGACGATAGTTTTCAACCCGTAATCATTAGCCGTTATCCCCATCCATGAGGCTTGCCTCGTTCCTGAGGGAGTATTAAATATAGAATAAAGGATTTTCCCCATTATATCTTTTTGTAAGCATTCAGCTATCAGGTGTCATGGTTCGACAAGCTCACCATGACAGTGGTTCAACAGGCTTACCATGGCAGTGATTCAATAGCAATGTGTCACCCCCCCTGAGCTTGTCGAAGGGTGATTACTGAAACCTTACATCTTTTCTAATTTAGCTATCCTTGCTTCAATTGGGGGATGGGTACTAAACAGGGTCATTAAACCGCCGCCCAAAAATGGGCTGACAATAAACATATGAGCCGTAGCAGGATTAGCATCCATAGGTATTCGTTGGACACCAAGGGTTAATTTTTGTAAGGCATTAGCCAGACTTAATGGTTTGCCACACATTTTTGCCCCAGAGGCATCGGCTAAATATTCACGCGAGCGGGAAATCATCATTTGGATGAGCATCGCAGCTAAAGGTGCCACAATAAGCATTACTATGAATACTAATGGGTTTTGTCTTTCATCATCATTTCTGCTGCCAAATATAGCCGCCCACCTTGCCATAGATGCCATCATAGTAATTGCCCCGGCAATGACTGCCGCAATGGTGGCAATTAAAATATCGCGATTCTGAATATGTGCCAATTCATGGGCTAATACCCCTTCCAATTCATCTTCCTTTAATAATTGAAGTATTCCCTCGGTAACAGCCACAGCGGCATGGTTTGGGTCTCTGCCGGTAGCAAAGGCATTAGGAGTAGCACCTGGAATAATATAGACCTTTGGTGTTGGTAGTTGAGCTAATTGACATAAATTATTTACTACCCGATATAATTTAGGTGCATCCTTTTCTGTAACTTGTTTCGCCCGATACATGGCTAAAACTATCTTGTCTGAAAACCAATAGCTGACAAAATTCATTACCAACGCTATGCCAAAGGCGTAAATCATACCTTCCCGTCCACCTAAAACTTGCCCCACAAAAATTAAAAGTAAGGTTAAACCTACAAGTAAAATAAAAGTCTTGAAAGAACTCATTTGTTTTTACTCCTCCTTGATTTTAATGAACACTCTCGGATAAAACTGAACGTCATTTTTATTAGCTTTTCCAGTCCAACGATTTTCTTTTCTCCTCATGTTTTAGTGCAAAGGTTAGGGTTAAGAAGCCGGTTTGGTTTAAGGGTTAGGAAGTTGGCGGCGATTTCCCGTTCTAATTTCTTAACCCAACTTCCATACCGGCATCCTAACCATAACCTCTTATCCGAGAACCTTCAATTTATTTATGCTCTCTAAATTTATATTTTTTTTGTTTTCTTGCCTCCTGCAAATCATGTAAAATCACAGGACCAAAGATTGCCCACAAAATAATTATTAAACCTACTATAAGTATTCCTACACTTTTCATCTGAAAATCCTTATTCTATTTCTCGCAAAGGCTACAAAGAAAGATATAGCCACAGATTCACAGATTATTAGGATTATAAAGAATATAAGGGTTAAGATATATTTAAATATTCCAATCTGTATAATCTGTGAATCTGTGGCTATATATCTTCCCGATTTTCATCCTTCTTTGTGAAACTAATGGCTCATGTGGGTTTCATTTAGCTTATTTCTTCTTTAAAAGCATTATTCCAATTAACAAACACGAAAGATATAATATTACTCCTAAACTCACAAACCAGAAATCAATACTTTGTTTAGAAATCAGAAGCCCAAATATTAGAGCGGCTACTCCAAGATTTCCTAAATCAAATATCTTTTGTGCTATTATTTTCCAATTGTCTTTTTCTAATTGCATTTTGATAAAATGATAGGAGAGCAGTAAGCGTTCAGCTATCAGGTGTCATGGTTCGACAGGCTCACCATGACAGTAATTCGATAGTAATGTGTCACCCTGAGCTTGCCGAAGGGTCGATTGCTGATACCTGATTACTGAATGTTTACCTTCCTTTAATCACTCAATTACCTCCGTAACCACACCCGCCCCTACGGTATGTCCGCCTTCCCGAATGGCAAATCGTACCTCTTTCTCCATGGCTATGGGTGTGAGTAATTCGACATTTATATTGATATTATCACCGGGCATTATCATCTCTATCCCTTCCGGTAATTCTATTGCCCCGGTTACATCTGTTGTCCGAAAATAAAACTGTGGTCGATAACCTTTAAAAAATGGCGTATGCCTTCCACCTTCTTCCTTGGTCAAAACATATACCTCTGCCTTAAACTTAGTATGAGGAGTAATTGACTTTGGTGCGGCTATTACCTGTCCTCGCTCTATCTTTTCTTTATCTATCCCGCGTAATAATAACCCAAGATTATCTCCTGCCTCTCCCTGGTCAAGGGTCTTTCGAAACATCTCTACCCCTGTGACCACTGATGTCTGTGTTGGGTGTATCCCCACTATCTCTACCGAATCCCCTATCTTCACTACCCCTCGCTCTATCCTGCCGGTCGCTACTGTTCCTCTACCTGTGATTGAGAACACATCCTCTACTGCCATTAAAAGTGGTTTGTCTTTCTCTCGCTTTGGAAGTGGAATATATGAATCTACCGCATCCAATAGCTTGAATATCTGTCCACAATTAGGACACTCCCTTTTCCCACATCCACACTCACCTGCCTTTAACGCTGAACCACTTATTACCGGTATATCATCACCAGGGAAATTATACACAGACAATAATTCCCGGACCTCTAATTCCACTAATTCCAATAACTCAGGGTCATCAACCATATCTGCCTTGTTTAAAAAGACGACAATGTAAGGCACGCCTACCTGACGAGCCAATAATATATGTTCCCGAGTCTGAGGCATAGGACCATCTGCGGCTGAAACAACCAATATCGCTCCATCCATCTGTGCTGCTCCTGTTATCATATTCTTGATATAATCCGCATGTCCGGGACAATCTATATGAGCATAATGCCTGGTTTTTGTCTGATATTCTACATGGGCAATAGCGATGGTTATTCCTCGCTCCCGCTCCTCCGGTGCATTATCAATACTATCAAATGCCCTGTAAGCCGCCCCTCCTTCTAAAGATAAAAGTTTGGTAAGTGTCGATGTTAAGGTTGTCTTACCATGGTCAATATGACCAATCGTGCCTACATTTAAATGTGGTTTTGTCCTCTCAAATTTTTGCTTTGCCATTTT
>JBDRHR010000051.1:0-4508 GCA_043816605.1 Nitrospirota bacterium | reverse complement strand
TAAATTTGCAATGAATTTTCTGTGGATAACTACATTTTTTGGAGAAGAACCCCATTTTCTTTATTTTCTACTTTCTCTATATTCATCTGCGAAATCTGCGGATTCTTATTCCTCTATCTCCACATCCCTCTCTCCTGCCTCGTAAGAGACATCATCGCTATGCTCAATATCTGTCGCCCAAAACTCACTCAGTGTCCGTAAGTATTCCCTTTCTGCAGAAGAAAGAAACCCTTTAATCAGATTAAAGAAGTTCTCGGCATCCGGTGGTTTCTGTTTTGGATTAGACCTGTTTCCTGCTTTGGATAGTTCCTCAAGCCCTTTGGGGGTAAGCTCCACCAGCCGTCCGGACTGGGGCATCTTCAGGATTGTCTGAACCCAATAGACATGGTCATTCTCCAGTAGTGTTTTGTTAGCCGGGCTCAGGGTGCCTGGTTTCAACATTTCAGTTACGGCTGAAGCCATCCTTACCTGCCAGTATGGGTCACCACTTGCCTTATTGGCGACATCAGACATTTTAATAATCCCCTCTTGAGAGGGGGCAGGGGGTGTGTAGTTACCACTTGCCTTATTGGGGACATCAGTCTTGGCATGCCCCTTCTCAGCTAATAAAATTATAGCCGCACTGCGCTGCCGAAAATTTGTCCTGTCATCCACCCAGGCAAAAAGTGTTGCCTCATCCTCTGGTAAAACCTCACTCCCTAAAAGCATAGGACGAAAATCCTGGTAAATTCCCAGGGCATAAGAATCAGGGAGTTTTGTAGTAGTTTCCCTGTCTGATGTAAGTGCCTCAAGCCTTTCCTGGAGTTTGCGACCATGGGTATCCGGGTTCTCCCAGCCTGCCGATTTAAGTTTTGTAATGATTTGTACCCCTTGTGTCCATGTAGCCTGTTTCAGGAGACGAAAAAGTTCCGGATAGTTATTAACCTTCAGAAAAATTCCTATCTGAAGTTCTACCTCATCGTGGCTATGCCTTTCTTTACTGCCTCCTCGTTTTGTCCGAAAGATGGCCAGGAGTCTTGTATCCCCACTTTTTCTTATTCGGGAGGCAATTGAGGTTTTTAGCACTTGCCTACCCGTCTCATACCATACCCGAAGATAAGACTGCTCAAAGTCTATATCGTGATAGGCAACAAAATCATTGGCTAAAAAGTAGAAGAGTGCCCGTTCAGCCGGCTCCTTCGGATACCAACCTCTCTCTTTAACTACCTCAGGCACAATGGAATCAGGGTGGTCCAGACTAAAATCCCAGAGAACATTATATCCCTCATCACCTTTTCCCTCGATTAGAGAATCCACCGCTCCTTTGACAATCCTTCTATCAGCATCGGTAAGACAGCCGGCAAGTATTTCTTGAGAAAGGGGTATCCCTAATTTCTTTCCATTGAGAAAGGTAGTCAAGGCAGTCAAAATGGTTGGCTCTGAAGCCACATACTCGCACTTGGTGATAATTGCCTCAAGGACTTTGTCCCGTTTCTCTGCCCAGAGGAGGCAGAGGTGGTTTTTTGCCTTTCCTTGCAGGTTGTTAATCGCAAGGCGTGCTAACTCTTGCACCTTTTGACTTTTATCATTGAGTGTCTGGATAAGGGGTAAGACGGCTGATGGCTCCTCTGTCCCAACAAGCGACCTGGCCCCATTTGCCCTAAACAGAGTACCTATCAGGGGAAAATGATTCCCCAGTCTTTTTATTGCCTTAGCTGTAGTTTTATCCATTTTATTTTAATCCTCCATTTTATTTGTAATGTTTGTAATGTAGTAACCCGCTTTAGCGGGTTGATTTGGCACAAACCACCTCAAAAGCCATTCTTTCTTCTGTAAGGGGTTTTGCCCGTGCCGACAGTTTTGCAGCCAACAAAATATTCTCCCATGAGGTTATTTTTTTGAACAGATTGCCGTAGCGTTTCATTTTTTTATATCTCTGAGATTCGATAGCTACTACCCCGTTGGGGTTATGGTTGCTTATTCTGGCTATTTGCTATAATAATATCACCCCGTTGGGGTTGGATTTTACCTTCAATAATTTGTATTTAATCCCAAAGGGATGATATTATTATAGCAATAAACCAAGCAAAGACAATAAATCCCGAAGGGATGATATAAATTAATCCACCCATTCAAAAAGATATAATAATGTCACCCCGTTGGGGTTGGATTTTACCTTCAATAATTTGTATTTAATCCCAAAGGGATGATATTATTATAGCAATAAACCAAGCAAAGACAATAAATCCCGAAGGGATGATATAAATTAATCCACCCATTCAAAAAGATATTTTTCATTATGTTCAATTTTAAATTTATTCAACATGTCGAGGTATTCTTCCTTAAAAGTTTTCTTGTGATGATGTTCTTCCTGGTTTTTTATATAATTGTAAACCGTTTCAACCTGCGAATGTGCATATGAAAATGCTCCGTAACCCTCCTGCCATGAAAATTTTCCCATTACCAATCTCTTTTTATTGATAAAGTTGGAAGAATTGTTTTTGATGTCTCTCACCAAATCCGAAATAGACATGGATGGACGCAAACCAACAAAAGCATGTATGTGGTCGGGCATACCATTAACGATTATTGGTTTTTGCTCTTTGCCTTTGATGATACCTGCAATGTATTTGTGCAATTCATCTTTCCATACCTTCCCAATCAGGTTTTCTCTGCCTTTTACGGCAAATACAATTTGGATGTAAATTTGAGAAAATGTTCCGGCCATTTTATTTCACCTATAATCATTTCACCCCTTCGGGGTTTTTAATTGTTTGTCATTATATCTTTCTATAATCATTTCACCCCTTCGGGGTTTTTATTCGGCTCTCTCCGTTGGTTTGTAAGTACAATTAACCGCATAAATGCGGTTACTACAAACTTGCGGGACTGACCGCTTTTCGGAAAGGACCCTACTAAGGGGCCAGTCCCTTTTTCTTTTTCGACCCTTATCAGGTCAGGACAACTCCCTGGACAGTAACTGCCACACTTTCAGAGGTTTATTGCCGCTGAAACTCCGGGCGATTATTGTTATGTTCTGTCCATTCGCATGCCGTTGTTGTTGTTGCGGTTCTCAGGCTTGTTGTTGTTCCGGTTGCCGCTGCGGAAGTTCTTCGGGTTGTTGTTGTTCCACGAAGCACCGCGCAAAACACACGAGCCAGTTACAGAAGTTGCCCTATGGTTCGTAGTAACCCCTGTACCCCATTTATGGGGTTAATTCAACCCGCTAAAGCGGGTTACTACGAACTACGAACACTGCTTCAGCCACCCACCAAGCATCCGACCTATTTCATCTACCTTTTCGCTCAATAGGCCATATTGCTTATGACTGATAAAGTTAAGATCATGACTTAGACGAATACGATACCGCAATTTCTCCAATAACAGATTCACCGGTATTAGAATGGGCAGTTTCTTCTGGCTGTAATAGGCCTCGATAAAAGCATCTAAAATGTCGGTCAGCAGATTTTGAAATTGCTCCCCTAATAAAAACTTCTGGTCCCGGGGGAAACGGGATAAAATAAGAATACTATATTTTAGCAGATCATAAGTCTTCGTAATGATAGTCTCTTTTTCTTTCATTTAGATACTCTATCCCAACTAAAAAAATTTGTCTGGGGGCTTTGCCCCCAGCCCCCCTTTTAAAAGAGTAAAAGAGTAAAAAACCTCAAGAGTAATCTCTCGCACAACGGAATCCAATGTAGTTGACCCGGTTCTCGGGATAGTAGTTGTACCGGTTGCCACCGCGTAAGTTCCTCGAATCATCGTTGCCCCACGAGCCGCCGCGCAATACACGATGACTAACGCCTTTGGGTATCTTAAAGTCTCCTTGAGCATACCTCTGATAAACATTACTATCCCATCCGTCCTCACACCACTCCCAAAGATTCCCGCTTTGCTGGAATGTCCCGAAGGAGCTAACCCCATCGGGATGGTCAAAGACAGGGCTGGTGCTACCTTTTGGCCCTTTCTGTTCATCCCAGCAGACCCGTCTGCCATCCTCCCAATTATTTCCCCAGGGGTATTTTAATGCCTGATACCCTCTGGCCGTAAGCTCCCATTCTGCCTCAGTAGGAAGCCTTAGTCCTGCCCACTTACAGTATGCCTGGCTATCGTGCCAGTTGACATAACGCACCGGGTGGTCAGGAGGGTCCTTTTGCCAATCCTTACCTGCATCATACCCCGATTCCTTGACAAACCTCCCGAACTGCTCCACGGTAATACAGGTGATACTAAAATAAAAGGGCTCAACATAGTGGAGGTGTCTGGGTTTTTCATTGGCAAACGCCTCAGAATCATCATTTTCACTACCCATCCAGAACCAGCCGCCGGGAATCAGGACCATCTCAGTGCCGTCTTTGGGATTGACCAGATAACAAGGGATATGCTCTTCCATAATATTATTTCCTCTTCATCCTGAACACGAATATTAGGAGAACACGAATTACACGAATGGTCGAATATCACAAATGAATAAAGAAATAAGTTTTTCTATTCGTCTAATTCGTTTATTCGTGTCATTCGTGTTC
>JBDRHR010000050.1:0-12186 GCA_043816605.1 Nitrospirota bacterium | reverse complement strand
TTTTGATATACAGATATATCATGCTATACAT
This sequence comes from Nitrospirota bacterium, assembly GCA_043816605.1. Lineage (GTDB taxonomy): Bacteria > UBA9089 > CG2-30-40-21 > CG2-30-40-21 > SBAY01 > JBDRHR01. The sequence continues at coordinate 12,155 of JBDRHR010000050.1, read as the reverse complement.
TATAGCATGCTGTATCCCAAATCTGCAAACAAAAAAGCAGTATGATCAACTTAATTTTCATACCTCTTTGTGAGACTAATGGCTCATGTGGGTTTCATCTGAAAATCCCCATTCTATTTCCCGCAAAGGTTGCAAAGAAAGATATAGCCACAGATTCACAGATTATTAGAATTATAAAGAATATAAGGGTTAATATATCTAAATATTCCAATCTGTATAATCTGTGAATCTGTGGCTATATATCTTCCCGATTTTCATTCCTCTTTGTGAGACTACGGCTCATGAGTATTTCATAACTCATATTCCCGCTCTATCTTTACTCCCACGCCCCCCCGGATATTCCATACTACCTCGATTTTTGCCCATTTGGGTTTTACCTGACTAATAAAGTCATCAAATATCTTATTAGTTGCATGCTCCTGAAATATACCGATGTTTCGGTAGCCATTAAGGTAAAGTTTTAACGACTTCTGCTCGACAAGATACTCACCGGGTTTATACTGAATTGTAATGACGGCAAAATCCGGTAATCCTGTCTTCGGACACACGGTGGTGAACTCGTTGGTTTGTAACTCCACAATATAATCCCTGTCCGCATACTGATTTTCAACCACATCCAACTCAGGCGTAATCTTTAATCCTCGAATTTCATCCTGTTTTCCTTTATAATCTGTCATTTACCCTTCCACTCCTTTTGCTCTAATATTGTAAGCATTCAGTAATCAGGTATCAGCTCTAACCATCACCCTTCGACAATCTCAGGGTGACACCTTGTCATGGTGAGCGTTCGACTGAGCTCACGCCGAAGGCTTGTCGAACCATTGTCGAACTTCGACCCTTCGACAAGCTCAGGGTGACAGTGTTGTCATGGTGAGCCTGTCGAACCATGAATGCTTACCTAATATCTTTTCCTAATATTTGCCATAGCACCTCTGCTCGATAGGCATAGGAATTCGGACCCGAACCATTATATCTTCGTATTGCTACCGGCCAATCACAAGGAATATCACTCCAGACCGGGACATTTTTATGTGTGCTTTTATGCCATTTCAGTTCACCATAGTATTCATCTTCTCTCTTAGCATTCTTAACACAATTCATACAATCTTTTATGTACATTGGTGAATCCTTCTTATACTTACATTCTATAAGTGAACTTTTTCCTCTAATCTTGATTCGTTCATCAGCACATTGTTTCAGTGAATTTGAAACAATGTAACGGTCAAATTTTTCCCTTAACTCCTTAACTGCTTTATCGACATTATTGACTGGATTATTTATAAACTCATCTGCCTCTTTAAGGGTCGGGGGATGGTGTGTTATCGTATATTGTCCCATTCCCCAGCCGCGTGATTTATATACATAGAGAGGAGAGACCTCATCACAACCTATATAAACAAACCCATCAACATCATAGTGAGCCATCCCTGTCTCTTGTTTAAGAATAGCTTTTATGAAGGTAGGAGGCACAGATTGTGAAATAATTTTATTCTCTTGCTCATCAAGGAGTTGAATAGCTTTTTTATTTGCCTCATTTCTATCCTTTGTATAAGGCACTTTGAAAAATTCCTCATCGCTTGCCCCTAACATAGTTTTAATAATCAGGGCTAAATTCTGGTCAACTATGCCGTTCACTTCCTTGATTCGCCCTTGATTCCAATCTTTACCACGAATTCTTTTATTAATTAAGTCATATTGTAAAGCCCTAATTGCCCTTTCTGTATAACCCCCTTTCCCAAAATTTCCATTTACCTGCTTAATATCGTTATGTCCCAAAAACCCAAGTCTTTTTAATGCCGTCTGTAATCTATAAACATGTTCTCCTGAATCACCTGGCTTTAGCAGGTAATAGGCATCATACGGCTCATACAGGCTTTTATCTGGCTCTATCTTTATTGGGGCAGATATAGGAGGTTTAGCAGGGGGAGTTTCTATTTTGGGTGGTTCAACAGGCACTTTTTTACCTTTTTTTATCGCCAGGGCTGTATTTGAATCAACCTTCCCATTCTCAACCAGCCCACTTTTTTGCTGAAATCTCTTAACTGCCTCCTCTGTTTCAGTACCAAAATCTTTATCTGCACCATATTTTGGCAGGTTATACTTTAAAGCAAGTAAATCATTCTGCAACTCCCCAATATAACCCAAATCCTTACCAACTGATTTTCCTCCATATATTCCTTTTTTATCATTATCACCCTTTTGAAGAATATAACCTCCGTATATTTTTTCTTTTTCTTTCATTTTTTTACCCTCCTCCTAATTTTATTTACTGATAGAAATTTGCTTTTGGGATGTTTTGGATATTATTCATCCTTTCAACCATTCTGAAAGCATTTTACTACTGAAAATTCAAGGATACATCCTACATTTTTTCCATAATAACCTAAGATGTATCCCTGAGTTTTCCCCCTATCCTGAACGGTTACAGTTTTTATGTCTCTTAACAATGTCCCCAAATGTCCCTTAATTATGTCCCTTAATGTCCCTTATTTTTTCAGCAATATCAGATACAAGAATATAATAAGTTCCTTTCTTTTCACCCTTCCTTTCCAGGATACTTTTTTCTACAAGTGAGGTTAAACCGCGAGTTGCTGTTCTTTTTATACTACCACAAAGTTTCTGACATTGCTTGTTATTAATTCGGTCATTTATTACAAGATATCTAATAATTTTCTCTTGACGAATATTAAAATTGTGACTTTTAAGTTTTTTAACAAAAGTTTCAGCAATTATGATTTTTTTACCTTTTTCATGAATTTCAGCCATTTGTGTTTGCAATCCCCCAACAAAGTATTCAAGCCAAATCGTCATATCCATGTTATTTTTACGGACTGACTGAATTGCTTGATAGTAGTTCGGACGGTCTTTGTCATAATACTCTGAAATGGTAAAAAGCCGCTTAAAATCATACCCGGTTTTATAAAGAATCAGGGTAGAAAGTAACCGAGCAGTTCTACCGTTACCATCAAGAAATGGATGAATATGGACAAACTGAAATTGTGCAATACCCGCTGTAAGAATTGGAGACAAATCCTCTGTTGTGTTTAACCATTCCGTAAATTCTCCCATTAAATGTGGAACTTCTAATGGAGGCGGAGGAGTATAAATTACTTCTTTTGTTCTGGAATTAACGACATAATTCTGAACCCTTCTATAATTTCCAGGATCTGCCTGATTACCCCGAACACCTTTTACTGAAATCTTATGTAGTTCACGAATAAGTCCTTGTGTGATAGGGTCTTCTGTCCAGAGATATTTGGAAATAAACTCCATAGCTTTTTTGTAGTTCAGCAGTTCTTTTTTATCATCTGGTTTTACCCCTTTAACATCTTCGCCTTCAAGGATACTCTTTGCTTGTTCAAGGCTTAATTCTGTTCCTTCAATATGCGTAGAATAGTGCGATTCAAGGATAAGAGCTTCTTTCTGCATATCAGCAAACCATTCATCCTTTAGTTTTATTGCATCAAGGAAACCCCTCACACGCTCTATTTCAACAAGTCCTTTATTGATTTTTGGTGCTATTGTAAATTTAGGTTGAAATGCCATTATAGTTTTTTCCTCTTATAACTATTCAGGTTCAGGGTTGAAAAGTTCACGGTTCAAGGTTAAAGAATAATAAAGATTGAACAGTTTGAAGATATTTTTAGACCTGATAACTGGTACGCGAATTGACTTAAGAAAGCATACCATATCAGGAACGCAAGGCGACTAACCGTGAACCTTGAACCTTTGAACCTGACAATCTGAGTAGTTACTTCCTCTTTTTGATAAATTAGGATTGCCTCTTTTAATAATAAACTGCGGTTCCTTTTCTAAAATTCTTGACATCTCTTTTTATCTACATTTTTAATTAATAGAAATTTGCTTTTGGGATATTTTGGATATTATTCATCCTTTCAGCCATTCTGAAAACATTTTACTACTGAAAATTCAAGGATACACACAACATTTTTTCCATAATAATTTGTAATAACTTGGGATGAGCCTCAATTCACAATTCAAGATGCGTCCCTCTTACTCCCTTATTAATTCCCACCCCTATTAATTCCTATTAATTGACTGGGAACGATATAATTTATAAAGTTTGAAACGGCTTTAAAGTCTTGTGTATCCAAGCGTAATGAATTTTTTTAGACCAAATACTAATATACATACGCTTAAGTAGTTTGAGTTTTTCTATCATCGGTACGGGCGGTGGCTGTGTAGCTTTTGGAATATACCAACAATTTCTATTCAGTCGCCGTACCAATTTATACCCTTGCTGCTTTAAAAATAAATGTTTTTTCAAGTACAGATGCTTGTCTTCCAATAAAATTAACTGCGGCTGATAAAGTCTAAAATCCAACCCTAATAACACATCCATTTCCACGCCTTCCACATCAATCGACAAAAAATCAATTTTCTGAATGTTGTATGCTTGCAGGATATGAGTCAAGGTGTCGGCTTTAACTTTTACACTATTGTAGTACTGATAATTATGCTCATCGGCATTTTTTTCCAATGACGCATGACCTGTCACTTCTTGATTATTCTCATCCAAGGGAATATTTAACATCATAGTGCCAATATTTTCAGGACAAGTACAAGCTGCTTTACAAACTTTCGCTTTAGGTCTAAGCCTTATCGCTTTTTGTGCCAAATTTGGATTAGGCTCAATTAATAAACACTGCCAATTTAGTTTTTCTTCTAAATGCAAAGATTGTGAGCAAACCGAAACGGGTTCATTCGCTCCGACTTCGATACAAATTCCGTCTTTCTGGTGATTAAAAAAATGCCGAATTTGAGCTTTTTCGTATTCTTCATTTGCGTCATGAACAGAGATAGCAACCATATTGGTATCCTTAAGTAATTGAAATTAGGGGTGTTTTAATGTTTTTAAGTAAACATTACGAGTTAAGATTTTTTTCACCTGTAACAATTATTGTTCTGCCTAAAAGCAACTCTACTGAATTAATTTGATGAACAAATACTTCATTACTTGAATCTATGGTTTGATTTTTTAAAATTCAACATAATTTTGATATATAGCATTAAGTTTTATTAAGATGACAGGCATTTTGATTTTTGGAGAAAATGGAAAAGATGCCCTGAATTATTCCCTCGGTGATGGACAGACCCTTTTTTACCCCAAAAAAAGTATTTCATTCCTCTAACCTCCTGTCCAGGAAATATTATATTCTATCAAACCACTCTTTGTCAAGGAAAAAATTAAATGCCTGGTAATCGGTCAATTATTGGGGGAAAGATGTGTAAGAAAAAGGAGAAAGGGACATACACCTACTCCTCTATGATTTACTTTCTTTATCTCCATGCAGTACCTCCCATTTACCTTTTTTGGTTGGACCGCTATGCCTTAGTTTTCCTTCTTTTCTTAATTTTTCCATGTGGTATTTAATCCCCCCTGTGGTAATTCCAATATTACCTGCTAATTCCTCACGAGTAACATAAGGATTTACCCGAATCAATTGAAGTATGGTTTCTTGGGTAGTTTCTTTAGTTTCTTGGGTAGTTATCTCCAAATCTTCTATTGCCTTAGGAAATACAGCTTTTACGAAAAAGGGCATCAACTCATATATCACTTGTGGAAGTTTTGCCTTCTTGAGTGCCAGACGGATCCTTTCAATTCCTGTACCCATTTTTTCGATATAATCAATTCTCTGAAAAAGATTTGCAATGCCGGGATTTCTAAGCATGCTGATTTTACCAAAGTTTTCAGGAGTCAATCCTTTTACCAGTCCGCCAGGGTTAGTGATTTCAAATCGGTTCTCAAAAATTTCCACTATTACATTTCCACCTTTCTCAAAATAATCACGGTGGACAACGGCGTTGACCAGAGATTCACGGAGTGCCTCATAGGGAATATGCGGTATTTCCTTGCGGGCGAGTTCGCCCGTAAACTCATAGCAAACAGGTAAATACTATTTGATAAAGTTCATAGCTAAATCGACGCTGGAAACGAGGTCTGAAACCCGCTCTTTAAATTCAATCCGGTAGCCTTCGCCTTCCTCTATGATAATTTTAAGTTCTTCTTTAGTCATAGCCATAATTGTTTCTCCAACTTCCTTTATCTGTAATAGTTCATACCAAGTTGCAATCAAAGATATAAAAATGATTTTGGATTAAGGATATGAGATTCCCCAATCTAAAATCCAAAATCTCATATTATTTTACTTTTGATTGCAAATTAGTATCAGCCCCATCGGGGCAACCTATTAATAGAATTAAAAACAAAAGAATATAGCCCCGTAGGGGCGACCTGTTCTCGGAATGTATTTACTCTATATAAACAGATCGCTCCTCTGGAGCTTAAAAATCATAGCGTGGTGCTTTTGCTATGAACAGTTCGCCCTTACAGGGCTAAGGAGACGCCATATTTTCCTTGCTTTTCCATTGCCCTTAATTACACCCTCCTGAACTATTACCTTTATCTTAAATTGAGTCTTTTAAATACCGTTGGGAATCTTTTCTCTTCGGTATGAGGAAGGAAAAGAGCGGCGATGTATTCATTCATAAATTTTGGGTTATCCGTCAGTTCGATATTTGTCATTGAATTGGCGATTTTTTTTGCCTCTTCCCACATCTGTTTTGAGCAGGCACAAAGTGTGGCGCCAAGTAAAGAGCCATTGCCAACAAAGGTAAATTTTGAAGCCGGCACCTCCGGGAAAAGCCCAATGGTAATTGCCTTTTCTATTTCAATATGAAACCCTAAATTTCCAGCTATTATTATTTTGGAAATATCGGCAATATCCAATCCTACGCTGTCGAGTAGCGTTGAAACACCTGCATACATAGCGGCTTTGGCGCGAATAAGGTCGTCAAGGTCAGGCTCGGTAATAACTATATCCGAGCCGATATTTGTTTGTGCCGCAAACGCCAGGACATATTCTATTACCCCATCCCTTGTTCTAATGCGTGGGGTATCGATTTCGGTATTGAACTTACCGTTCTGGGAGATTATTCCTACCTCTAATAATTCTGCCACAAGGCTAATCAAGCCTGCCCCGCATATCCCTTTTGGAGGTTTATGTCCGATGGTAATCAGCATCGGTTCGTAATCCTTATTTATCTCCACCTGCTCAATAGCACCAAGAGTTGCCCGCATCCCATGTTTTATCGTCCCTCCTTCAAAGGCAGGACCTGCAGAACAGGAGGTAGTTACCAACCACTCCTTATTTCCAAGCACTATCTCGCCATTTGTGCCAATATCAATGAACAGGGTTAATTCATCAGCCTGAAAAACCCCTGTGCCAAGCACACCGGCGGTAATATCCCCTCCGACATAACTTGCCACCCCTGGGAGGGTATGAAGATACACATCTTCCGGAAATTCAAGCCCAATTTTTACTGCCGGGATTTCGAGGGTAGAGTTTGTTACCGGCACATAAGGCGATTCACGAAGGTATTTTGGCGTAATCCCTAATAGCAGATGAATCATAGTGGTATTTCCTGCGGCAACAAGATAGGATACTTCTGCCCGATGGATATCCTTATCTTTAAGTACTTGGGTAATCAGCGTTTCTATGGTTTTAACTACTGCCTGCTGAAGTATCTGAAGTCCATCGCCTTTCAGGGAATGGACAATTCGAGTGATAACATCCTCCCCATAAGCCGACTGGGCATTATAATCCGAGACCGTACTTAGAATCTCACCGGATAAAAGGTTGATAAGACGGACATAAATTGATGTTGTGCCAATATCTATGGCTATGGCAAAATGCCTGCCTCGTTTATCCCCTTTTTCAATATTTATTATCTTTGGCTTAAGTTTATCTTCCTCAAATAAGGTTATGGTTACCTTAAAGTCGTTTTCTCGTAAAGTATGCGGAAGTTTCTTTAAGGCAAAGAGGTTTATGGAGCAATCCTCAAAATTGGATATTTGCCTGAGTTCTTTTTTAATCCGTGAGAAATCGTCAATATTATCCTCTTTAGTTGGTTGAGGAAGTTCAAGGTAGTATTTATTTAATAGCGGTTCAAGCCGATAATCAGGTCTGAGGTCTTTTAATGTTTCTGTGATTAGGAGTCGTTTTGAGACTGATTCTTCAAGCACGCGTTTATCTGCTAATTGAGATTCAACCGGGATTTTAACGGTTAAGTCCGTTTTTATCCGTGAGGCACAAGCCAAGCGATAGCCTTTTTTTATCTCCTCAGGAGTCAGTTTCTCAGAAACCCCTCCCTCAATTGTGCCTGATTCAATAATTACCTTACATTTGCCGCAGGTCTGATTTCCGCCGCAAGAGGCAGTAATATAAAGTCCTGCCGCCGCGGCTACACGCAATAGATTCTGCCCATCCGCCGCATCGGCTATCTCTCCACCTGGATAAAATATAATTTTGTGTTGTTTCATTATTTCTTTCCTCTATCCAAAGAAAACATTCAGTAATCAGGTATCAGTCAAGACAATGGTTCGACAATGGTTCGACAAGCTCACCATGACAACACTGTCACCCTGAGCCTGTCGAATGATGATGATTAAAACTGAAGGCTGATACCTGATTACTGAAACCTTACTATCCAAATCTTTTCACAAACGAACTAAATATTTATCTATAAATTATACAATTTATACACTGAAATGTCAATCTCTTCCTATCCATTTTCATGATGTCCATCCGATGGTAATTCCTTAGTTGTGTGGGGTTGTTTTTTAACCGGGCAAGAAAAACAACCCACTAACCCCCTTTATTAAGGGGGAATATAGCACAACCCCGTTTTATTCCCCCTTAATAAAGGGGATTAGGGGGTTATTCCCTTCCTATAACTGAGGGATTACTAAATAATGTGTATTCCAGTATTTATTATCCATAAAAATCAATATTTACCCCTTTTCCTTCAGGCTTTTGGTTATTTAGTGCCCCTGATGGTTGATAAGTCGGTTTAGAAGATTGAATTTGTTGTCTAAATTCTTGTTTGCTCATTGTAGAGGTTACTGCTTGTCCAGCACTAACATAAGTTCCTTCACATTCAGGGCAGGTAGCGTATTGAAGATAAATATGTTGTGAGACAACTATCTTTCCCTTTTGCGTAGCATTTATTTTTGCTTGATGCAGGTGTTGTGTCTCGTGGTGCTGAACCCGTAAGGCACTTTGCCTACCAGAAATGATGGTGGATATTCCATCCGATGTCTCTCCATTAGAACAAATATATTTTCTGCCTTGACATAAACCACATTCTTCTTTGGACAATTCTTTTTCATTTTGAAAATTAATCTCGTTATTTTTATCAATTCTTTGATTATTTCTCAAGGAATTAAATATAGAATGAAAAGAACCTATTGGCTGACTATGAGGGTTATTTTCTATCTCTAAAGGATTTTTATTTTGATGAGGGAAATTAACCGTACTAACAGGTAATAAATTTTTTCTTAGATTAAAATATGCACCACTAACGCCATTAACCGTATCAACTCCAGAAATACCCATTCTTTAAAATCCTCCATTAGATATTATGCACTATTTATATTATTTTGTCAAGTGGCTGACGAGAATGGCAATGGTAGATATCTTGCAACATTCCCCAAAAATCAAAATTTCTATCACCTTCCTATCACCTATTGGCTGGGAAGACATTTAACTGCGACCTCTGCGGCTCGACGAGTTGCTCCAGAATTACCAAGTTTTTCCCTTACTTGCCTTAACTCCCTTATCATCTGTTGTCTTTTTCCCTCATCCTTCATCAAATCTATGGCGTATTGTGAGATGTCTTGCGGATTAGCTCTACCTTGGAGCAATTCCGGGACAACTTGCTTACCGGCAACAATATTGGGCAATCCAATAAAACCGCCGGTATGAACTAATAACTTACCCAACTGCCAGGTGAGCCAATTGACTTTATAAACGATAATCATTGGCTTTTCCAGGCAAGCCGCTTCTAATGTCGCCGTTCCTGAGGCAACGATTAGTAAATCGCTTATGTTCATTACTTCATAGATATTATTATGAACAATTTCTAATTTTGAATTTTGAATTTTGAATTTTGAAATATCCTTCAAGAATAAGGTAGGTGCTAAAGGAAGGACGAATTGTGCCTCTGGTAATTGCCGGCGAATTTTTTCAACCGCAGATAGCATAATTGGTAACAGCACATCGACTTCCTTCTTTCTGCTTCCGGGTAAAATTCCAATGATTTTCTTGGTTGGGTCAAGGTTAAATGCCTTGCATGCCTCCTCTTTAGTCATTTTAGATACAGCTATGTCTAACAAGGGATGTCCAACAAACTCTACATTATTTCCTGCCTCAAGATAGACTTTTGCCTCAAAATCAAATATAGAAATTACCTTGTCTATGAATTTAGCCAGAGTTTTTGCCCTTCCTCTTCGCCATGCCCAGGCAGTAGGCAGAATATAATAGACAGTAGGGATATCTAACCCTTTGGCTATTTTAGCTAAACGCATATTAAACTCAGGGAAGTCGATTAATATTAATAAATGTGGCTTGGTGGTTTTCAAGTAATTACTTATTTCCTTAAGGCGACAAAAAAATTTAGGAATTATATTTATAATCTCTATGACGCCAATGGCAGAGAGATCAGCCATATCAAACTTTAGATTAACCCCTGCCTCAAGCATATTAGAGCCGCCCATCCCCTCTAATTCTACATCCAAGGATAATTCTTTTATCGCCTTGGCTAATCGACCACCATATAAATCCCCTGATGCCTCACCGGTAATAATGACTACTTTTTTCATACCACCCTCTATTTTAATTATAAATTATCAATTAGCAATTAACAATTGAAAATTGATAATTGTTAATTGATAATTGATATTTTATACCCCTACAATTACAATTCCAGCCCTATCTGCCTCTTTTATCATTTTATCTTTGTCTGCGATGAGTACCTTTCCTGATTCAATCGCCAAAACCTCTGCTTTCGCTTTAACCAATGTTTTAATCGTGGATGAACCGACGGTAGGAATATCAAAACGCACATCATGCCCAAATTTAGAGGTTTTAGCTACGACCAGTCCTTCTTTACCTAATCTTCCTGCTCTCAGGATTGTCTCATCAGTGCCTTCTATTGATTCTACGGCCAAAACAGTTCCATCCTTTACTACCACCGCCTGCCCAATGTTTAAACGGGCAATCTCCTTAGCCATCATCATCCCATATTCAATATCAAGCCATTGCTTTGCATCCGGCTGTTTTTTAGTTAATACACCTTTTGTAACTAATAAACTTGAAAGATACTGGGTTTGGTCTAATACCTTGATTCCGGTATTCCCTAACTCCTCCACAATTGCCTTCATAATCGCATTATCATCTTTATCCCTTAATTTCGCTAAGATGGCTTTGGCTTTTGAATCTAACCTTGCGGTATCAAAGATTATCTCTTTGCCTACCTTACCAATCATAAAAAGTTGTTGGACTCCTTCTGAGATGAAGGTATCAATTATTGTTTGTACCTGTCCCAAGTCAAACACATAGAATCTATTTGCTATTGCTTGCAACTCTTTTCGGGCATCCTTAATCAGGCTGATAATGATGAGCTCAAATTTTTCCTTCTTTATTTGCTTAGCCAAAATCAGGGGCAATTCACCTCTACCGGCAATAAGTCCAATCTTTATGGTAGGACAGCCATCATGGTTGTCAAACCGTTTATTAGAAATCAATTTCTTTCCCCCTTTCCTGTTTTTCTTCCTTAAATATTATACCTTATAAAAACCACTCAAGTCAAGAAAAAAATAAAATTGCGGTAATCGGTTAGTTGTTTTTCTTACTCAGTCAAAAAGTAATCCTCTGTTAACTGAGAAGGTGTGAAAAAATTGAACTTTGGATAAAATAAAGTTTATAAGTCCAGTATTTGCAGACAGAAATTTTTTAAATATCGTTGAAAACCCGATTTTTTCACACCTTCTGACCCATTACACCTAATGGAAAATTTTTGTTGACATAAGATAAATTTTTTGATAAACTATCCCTGAAATGAGCAAAAGAAATATCCTGTGCCAGAGGTGCTACCTCCTTCACGAAATATTTCGACCTGTGCAATCAGAAATATCTTTAATCTGTGCCATTTGAGATTAAATTCAAAGTAAGTTTTTTCACATTTGACTTAGATTGGGCCATATAAATACCAACTTAAAATTTCCCCTCGCCCCTTGGGAAGAGGGCATAGGGTGAGGGGGTATGAAAGGAATAAAACCCCTCACCTTAATC
>JBDRHR010000049.1:0-2242 GCA_043816605.1 Nitrospirota bacterium | reverse complement strand
TGTGCTACGGGTAAAGGTAGTCTCGTAAGGTAGATAACCTGGCATTTCTATTTTAACAATATGGTGTTCCTTGCGCTTCAATTCTACAACAACAGGTGTCCTGCCTTTCTCAACATTATTGATTGTCACCACGGCGCTAGTGGGAACGCTTCCTATTCCTATGCTTTGCGTCGTTCCCTGCATTATTGTCGCACAGCCAGTAACAGTAAAGATAAAAACAATCGCAACAATAAGGATTGTTGCTTTTCTTGCAAACATACTTATCTCCTTTCTTTTTATCTGTTTAATTTGATGATTAAAATTTCACTGCAAATTTAATACCAATTTCGGTAGTCTCATTTTTTGGCTCAGTGAAAGGAGTAGTTACAAGCCATAATCCATTTTCTGAGAGAACCGTATCAGTAACCGTTTCTGAGTCCTTGATATTCCAATATCTTATGAAAGGCTCTATTGCAAAATCTAGCTTCTCGCCTTTCTTCTGAAATTCTATTGAACCCCTAATACCATAGCCTCCGTCTTGGTCATTTTCAACATCATTATGAGTATACCAACCCGGCACGGCACTCCACACTCTAGCTTGGCTCATATAACTCTTCTGTTGTCCCCACCAGAAAATATCATATTCTAATATTGTCCTAACAGACCAACTATTTTTTAGAGGAGCAGTAATTTCTACGCCTATAGGACTATAAATATACTGTGATTCCCTATCATAACCAACTGCATTTGTTGAAGTTAGTCTATTTCCAAACTCATCGAATAAATATCTATACCCTATTCCTATATAAGGCGTAAGGGTAGATGTTTCTGATAAAGGATGATCATAACCTGCCAGTCCTCTGAACTCCAACACGTAATCGTCTATATCATCCATGGTTCCTGAATTTTTGTAATCTACTTGTCCAAAACTATATAGACCTTCTGCTCTTAACATAACACCATTACGATAAGTATAAGAACCTAACAGACCATACATTATACCTTCTTGTTCCATAACGCCTGGTTCTTCATACTTTCTGTTAGAAATTTCAGTTCCAACTTTCCACTCGTGGGCTGGCTCCGCAAAAGCAATTACTCCTACAAACATAAAACATATTGTTAATACTATTAGCCTTTTCATTCTTCCTCCTTGCTAAGTTATTTACAGTACTCTGTTAAATTTTAAGCCTCTCCCTCTATTGCTGTGGAATTTCCTGTTCAATCCTTCCTATTATTCCGCGACTTTCCTACCAAACTGCTCATTAGCTTTTTTGTGTTAAAACTGACTTACGCATCCCGCTAAACAGATAAATAGCTCCTAATACCAATAATGCAATAACAAAGGATGAAACTATTGACCTTGATAGAAAAAACGTTAATGCCGCTGAACATAAAAGGATAGAAATTATTGTTATTATCTTCATAGCTTACTCCCATTATTTCAATGATCCATCAACATCGCTCACAACCTGAATCATCGCCTTCTGTAGAGACTCTTCCAAAGTTGTCCCATAGCCCTTTGCTGTACATGCCAAATTGAGCTTACTAGCTTCACCGGAATACATCTTGTCAAGCAACACCTCATCGCCCTTTTTTAGTGAAACCTTCATCATCACCTCGCCTTTGTAATTAAGCAGGGCTGCACAATATACCTTTAATATTTCCCCTTGTATCTCATTTTCTCCAGTTGTTTCTTTAACAGTATATCCTGCATTTCTCAGCTCGGACTTTAAGGCATTGGTAATCCAAGCTACTATATTTGTCTCAGTGACAACATCTGCTGTTTTCATTCCATACGCATTTCTTACCTCACCTATGGTTTTTTTATTCTGCCTATTGTCTTCAAAAGCAACTACCTTGATAACAATGTTGTTCGGGCTCCTAACGGGCGTAACTGCTGTGTAACTCAAGATAGGTCTTCTGGTTCCAAATGCGCAGCTAGACAAACAAATTAGCAATGGAACTATTAGAAACTTTGACCAATTTCTTCTCATCTCAAACCACCTCCTTTAGGTTAAAATTTATAATTTAAAGAACGGCCCATCAATACCCACGAAAAAATTTTGCCTTTTATTCTGACGCTCCTTTCTTTGCTTAAGGACTTTATCTATATCCTTAAAGATTAGTCCTCTGATTTCGTAAGATATTTACAGAATCCCGGGCTCCCGTAGCATCTCCACGCCCATTCGCCGTTGGGATTTACTAAATTAGTCTGAATCCACTTTTCTGACAGCAGATTATACATCTCCTTTTTGTATCCCCT
>JBDRHR010000048.1:0-16900 GCA_043816605.1 Nitrospirota bacterium | reverse complement strand
TTGATATACAGATATATCATGCTATACATTATAGCATGCTGTATCCCAAATCTGCAAACAAAAAAGCAGTATGATCAACTTAATTTTCATACCTCTTTGTGAGACTAATGGCTCATGTGGGTTTCATCTGAAAATCCCCTTTTCTATTTCCCGCAAATGTCGCAAAGAAAGATATATCCGCAGATTACGCAGATTTCACAGATTAAAATAAAAGACCTTTTGGATCTTTTTTCTTTATCTTCTCCTGATAATCTGCGTAATCTGCGGATATATATCTTATCGATTTTCATACCTCTTTGTGAGACTAATGGCTCATGTGGGTTTCATATTCCTTCATATTCTATTTGACACTACCCTTAAACTGGCAGATAAAATTGTTAAGTTTAGATTCCAAAAACATACCGCTGATAAGGGCTACGATGATAAAAAATAATCACCATTTCATTGTCGAAGAACTCAATACTGACCCAGCTATACCTCATCAAAATGATATTTCTTGGTTAATACAAAATAGGACATTTCTAAATTGGTGTAACATTTTATAAAAAACATGTTGCATAAATTGAAATTATGGTGTAAAATTATAGTAATCTGGAATTCAGGCTTTAGCCTTTCATAAATGAAATCCTAAAGGATTAATTCCAGAAAAGATTTGGAATTCAAGATTTAGTCTTTCATTCCAACTTATAAAACCCTAAAGGGTAAATTCCAGAGATTTTAAGGAAGGAGAATTTAAAAATATGGCTATAAAAGTAGGAATAAACGGTTTTGGTAGAATTGGTAGAGGGGTTTTAAGGGCTGGAGTTAATAATTCTAACATAGAATTTGTTGCGGTAAATGATATTACGGAGGCTAAAACTTTGGCTCATCTACTGAAATATGACTCGAACTTTGGGATACTTAATAAGGATGTATCGGCGACTTCAGATGGGATTATAGTTGATGGTAAGGAGATAAAGGTTTTAAAGGTTAAAGACCCACAAGAGCTACCGTGGAAAGATTTGGGTGTAGAGGTAGTCGTAGAGTCAACAGGGCTTTTTACCGATAGGGATTCCGCCTCAAAACACTTGCAAGCTGGTGCGAAAAAGGTTATTATTAGTGCCCCGGCAAAAGGTGAGGATATAACAATAGTTCTCGGGGTAAATGAGGGCAAATACGATAAAAACACCCACCACATCATCTCCAATGCCTCCTGCACAACTAATTGTTTAGCCCCTGTAGCCAAAGTTCTACGGGATAATTTTGGACTCAAACGAGGATTAATGACCACCATACATTCTTATACCAATGACCAACGAATACTTGACCTGCCGCATAAAGACCTGCGTCGGGCAAGAGCCGCGGCTTTATCTATAATTCCAACGACTACCGGTGCGGCAAAGGCAATAGGCTTGGTTATACCGGAATTAAAAGGCAAATTGCACGGTATCAGCATTAGAGTCCCTACCCCTAATGTTTCTTTAGTTGATTTGGTAGTTGAGGTTGAAAAGGCTACAACCGTAGAAGAGATAAATGCCGCATTTAAACAAGCCGCTACTGGAGCATTAAGTAAATATTTAGAATACTGCGAGTCACCTTTAGTTTCTCACGATTTTAACGGTAACCCCAAATCCGCTATCTTTGACCCGGAATATACGACGGTGTTAGATAATACCTTAATCAAGGTTTTAGCCTGGTATGATAACGAATGGGGATACTCCTGTCGGGTGGTGGATTTGATTGAGTATGTGATGTAAAATTTATGGAGGGAAATTTAATGGCTTTATTACAGAGGGTAGAAGAATATGAGTATCTCTATCCTTCAAAAAGAACGATTTTAAATAAACTTCTTCAAGATACAGAAAAGATGGTTAACTGTAATATCCTTAACTTATTTGAGATGGATAAAACAGGTGAAGTCTCATTAAAGGAAGTAAGAAATAGACTTTCAAAGATAAAAAAACCTTTATCACAAGAGATCTTTGAAGGAAGAGAAAATCTATAATGAATTATTTTTATCTTGATACCAGTGTTTTAGCTAAAAGATACGCTAAAGAAGAAGGGACTGATAAAATTGATGCCATTTTTGATGATGAGAATAATATAATCGTAATTGGGAATATCGCTATTACAGAACTTTATTCAGCTCTTAGTAAAAAATGTAGAATAAATGAAATTACCAGACAGGACTTTCAAATAGCTATTTTAAGGTTTGAATTAGATATTGCCAAAGGCATTTTTCAATTTCTTCAAATTGATAATCAGACTATAAAAGCAAGTAAAATACTCATTCTGAACCATAGAAAACTTCGAGCATATGATTCATTACATTTAGCATTGGCATTAGAATTATATTGTTTAGAGCCAACTATTTTGGTTTCTGACCAGATATTACTTGAAGCATGTGTATTAGAAGGGCTTAAAGTGTTAAAAATATAAAATAAGTGGGATTTTATTTATATCCCTTTTGAGGATTAAAATTAAGAAGGAGTTGAATAAGATGCAAACACTAACAGCAGAACGATTGTTAGAACCTATTCCTGATGAAGTTAAGATAACCTATCAAGATTACAATCTCCTGCGGGATATTGATAAAAGATATGAAGTTATAGGAGGTAGATTAAGTATGGTTCCAGCACCAATACCACATCATCAACAAATATCAAGAAAACTTGAGCGGATTTTAGAGGATTTTGTCATTGATAATGACCTGGGAGAGGTATTTGATGCCCCGTGTGATGTCGTCTTCTCTAAAACAGATGTCGTTCAACCAGATATATTTTTTATCTCAAAACACAGACTATATATCATTAATAAGACAAATATAAAGGGAGCCCCGGATTTGATAATAGAAATACTCTCACCTATCTCTACCGGCAGGGATAAGGTTATAAAAAAGAAATTATATGCAGACCATAAGGTAAAAGAATATTGGGTAGTTGACCCAAGAGGGAAAACAGTCCAAATCTATAGTCTTGTAGGTGCTTTGTATGAAATATCAGGTAGCTATAAGGAACCTGATGAAATAGTTAAATCAGAGTTACTCAAAGGATTGAGTTTTACACTTAAAGAGATATTTTAAGGAAGCATTCAGGTGTCAGCCATCAGCTATCAGTTTTAAAGGGATTAAATCACACAATAGAGAAGGCGTGAAATTGTGAGGTTCGCTTTTTCCCCTCGATTTTTCTGGTTTTGGCTGATTGCTGAAAGCTGATGGCTGAACGCTTATTATTTTAAGGAGGTAACTATGGCATTTAATAAATTAACCATTGAGGATGTGGAAATAAAAGGGAAACGGGTATTAATTCGTGTGGATTTTAATGCACCTTTAGATGATGAAGGCTCTATTACCGATAACCGTAAGATAACCGCTCACTTACCTACCATAAATTATGCCTTGTCCCGGGACGCTAAGATTATCCTGATGTCCCACCTCGGCAGACCTAATGGAAAGGTGGTACCTAAATTAAGTCTTCAGCGAATTGCCATAAAACTTAGTGAACTACTTAAAGCAGAGGTTAGTTTTGCCGGTGATTGTATCGGCGAGGATGTCCAAAAACTTGTTATGGCAATGAAGCCAAAAGATGTTATTCTTTTAGAAAACTTACGGTTTCATCCGGAAGAAGAAGCAAACGACCTAAATTTTGCTAAAGAATTAGCCTCACTTGGCGAGGTGTATGTGGATGATGCCTTTAGTGCCGTCCATCGTGCCCATGCCTCGATTTCTGCCATTACTAATTACTTTGATAAAGCCGTCAGTGGATTTTTGCTAAAAGAGGAAGTAGAATATTTAAGTCGGGTTTTCCTTCATCCGGAGCGACCGATTTGTATTGTACTTGGTGGGGCAAAGGTATCCTCTAAAATTGGTGTTATAGACAACTTACTTGATAAGATTGACAAGTTGATTATTGGAGGTGGGATAGCCTATATCTTTTTAGCCGCAGGTGGTAAAAATGTGGGAAATTCTCTCTTAGAAAAGGATAAGATTGAAGATGTAAATAGGATTCTAATAGATGCAAAAAAATACAATGTGGAGGTAATACTTCCAATTGACTACTTAATCGCAGATGCTATCAAACAAGAGGCAAAAACCCAAATAGTTACTGACCACATTCCTGACGGTTGGACAGGGGTTGGCATAGGACCACAAACAGTGGCAAGATTTACCCATGCCTTGAAAGGTGCAAAAACCATCTTCTGGAATGGGGCAATGAGTGTATTTGAGGTTGAGAAGTTTAGTGCAAGCACTTATGACTTAGCCAATGCAATTGCCAATGAAGATGCACTGACGATTGCCGGTGGCGGCGAGACAGATGCGGTGATTGATAAATTAGGATTAGAGGAAAAATTCTCCCATGTATCTACTGGTGGAGGGGCATGCCTGGAATTTCTCGAAGGCAAAGAGTTGCCGGGGGTTAAAGTTTTGACAAATAAAGAGTAGCCGGAGGGAAAGAGACAGAAGAGCGGAAGAGCGGAAGAGCAGAAGAAAATATACGAGGGTAAGAAAACTTCTGTCCTAATAGCTTCTGCTCTAATAGCTTCTGCTCTAATAACTTCTGCTCTAACAAGGGGGTGGATTAATGCGTAAACCAATTATTGCCGCAAATTGGAAGATGAATAAAACCATCAAGAAGGCTGTCCAATTTGCGGATGACTTAAAGAAACAATTAGCTAATTATACCGGTGTAGAGGTGGTGGTGTGTCCTCCTTTTACTGCTTTAAGTAAGGTAGCCGAGGTTTTAAAAGAAAGTAACATCGTTATTGGAGCACAAAATATGTATCCGGAACCGGCAGGAGCGATTACCGGTGAGGTATCCCCTCTAATGTTGCTTGATTTAGGATGTGAATATGTCATTATTGGGCATTCTGAAAGACGCTCATTACTTAATGAAACAGATGAAATAGTTAATAAAAAACTTAAGTGTGCCTTTACCTATCGACTCAAACCTATCCTTTGTATAGGAGAATATTTAGAACAAAGAGATGCAGGAAAAGCAGAAGAGGTAGTTTATAATCAATTAATTAAAGGATTAGCTGATATATGTAAGGATGATATCGTCAGGATGGTTATTGCCTATGAACCTATCTGGGCAATTGGAACCGGTAGAACCGCTACTCCTGAAGATGCAAATACCATGCATAAGTTCATTCGCCATATTTTAAGTGAAATATATGACCAGAAGGTAGCCGCAAAGGTCCGAATCCAATATGGAGGAAGTGTTAGACCGGATAATATCGATGACATTATGAGTCAATCTGATATTGATGGTGCCTTAGTTGGTGGTG
The DNA here is from genome assembly GCA_043816605.1 of Nitrospirota bacterium. Lineage (GTDB taxonomy): Bacteria > UBA9089 > CG2-30-40-21 > CG2-30-40-21 > SBAY01 > JBDRHR01. Next base: position 11,635 of record JBDRHR010000048.1, on the reverse strand, counting down.
CAAGTTTAGATGTTCGCTCTTTGGTTAGAATTGTGAAATTTAAACATGAAGTCATCTGATTTCTTGTTATCCATGTGCGTCCTCGATAGGGACATCAGATATCAGTAAACAGAAGACAGAAATCAGAAGTTAGATTATAAGGTATCACTCTAATACTTGTCCTTTATCTTCTATCTTCTGCCCCCTGACATTACTATTGCTCTGTACTTTTCAACCTCTTGTAATTCTTCTTTTACACCCCTTTCAATCTTTTTTCTACCCTTCAAAATTTAATTGTTGCGTTTGCTCGCAAATAAAAAATCTGTGCAAATCCATACTATCTGTGTTCAATGAAAGAATTTTGTTTTTTTAGTAGTTTTTTATCAATGGGGATAATAGATAAAACTTCAACAATTCGTTCTGAGGCTTTTCCATCACCATACGGATTAGTGCAATTACTTACTTTTTCCCTGAATTTTTCATCAAATAATGCCTTTTTAATTCCGGCTAAAATTTGGTCATAGTTATAATCAACAAAAATTACATTTTCTGCATGTTCCCGGCTAACATTTCTTGAGCCGACATTAACTACCGGCAACCTAAAAGATGGGGCTTCGATAATCCCACTACTTGAATTTCCCACCAAAACCGAGGCAGTCCTTAAAAGCCCAAGATAGACTAAATGATTTAAGTTAGGGTGAATCTGGATATGGGGGGTGTCGTGATACCGCTCAATCACCTCAATCATTTCTTTGCTACCAGGGTCAGAATTGGGATAGATAACCACAACGAGGCAAGCCTCAACAAGGCAAGCCTTTGTTTGCTCACTTAATTGTTTAACCGCAAGTATAGTTTGCTCCATTTGCCGGCCAGCCTCTTCAACCTCAAGACTAACCGGGTGTTGAAGTATTACCACAATTGGTTTACTTAAATCCAGGTCAAGGGTATCAGCTATTTGCCGGGATGAAACAAAGGAATCCTTTAAAATAGCATCCAGAGCCGGAGAACCCACCTGATGAATACGCCAATCTTCCTCTCCCACCTGCTTAATACGAAAGGCACTTTGTCTGGTTGCGGCAAAATGCAAATGGGCAAAATTAGTAATGGCATAACGAATTGACTCATCAATATGCCCGCTGGTGGTTATATCACCGCCGTGGATATGGGCCACTGGGATATTATTAGCCGCACCTGCAATAGCCCCGGCTAATGCCTCAAACCTATCCCCTAAAACCAGAATAAAATCAGGATTAATTTGTTTAATAGCCTTTGAGATACCAATTACCGTTTGCCCAAATGCACACGAAATATCATCTTCTGCGGATACAGACACCTCTGCTGATATTCTGAACCCATCTTTCTTTATCTCATTTATCGTATAGCCAAACCTTTCCATTAAATGCATACCGGTGACGATAAGTAAGAGCTCTAAATTCTGGTGTTCCTGAATAGCCCGCATCACAGGAGAAAGTATTCCATATTCTGCCCTTGAACCTGTAATGACACAAATTTTCCGCATACTTATTAATATAACTTAAAACTTGGGTAAATGTCAATAAAAATATTTTGACTTTATCAAATATTTATGGTAATATATTTAATTATGCTCAAAGGTGAAGATATACTTTGTATTTCAACAGCAGATTGGGATAACATTAGTGGCTGGACAAATAAACAGCATGTTATGTCAAGACTTTCCAAAACTAATAGGATTTTATACATTGAATCTTTAGGGCTTAGACAACCAACGATTAAGAAAAAAGATATTTTGCGAATACTAAAGAGGCTCAAAGACTGGTTTAAAGGTATAAGAAAAATAAATGAGAATCTGTTTGTTTATTCGCCGATAATTCTACCTTTACATAAGATTAAGATTGTTCGGAGAATAAATCATTTAATCCTCTGGTTTACGCTAAAATTACTTTTAAAGAGATTAGGCTTTAGGTGCCCAATTCTCTGGACATATTCACCGGCATCTTTTTCTTTGATTGGACGGTTAAATGAGAAATTGACGGTTTATCACTGTGTTGATGAATTATCTGCTACACCGAGAATACCAATATCTATTCTAAAGATGGAGGAGGAACTCCTCAAAAAAGCGGATTTAGTCTTTGCTACTTCTAAGTCATTGTATGAAAGAAAGAAGGTATTTAACCAAAATACTTATTATATGCCTAATGTCGCTGATGTGGCACACTTTATGACGGATTTACCAATTCCAGAGGATATTGCTGCTGTTAAACATCCAATTATCGGATTTATAGGCACTCTTGTGGCTTATAAACTTGACCTTGAACTTATTAAATATATTGCCTCGACACACCCTGAGTGGTCTGTGGTATTAATTGGTGAAGTAGCCGAAGGTGAAGATAAGGATAAAATAGAGGAATTAAAAACCATTTCCAATATCCTTATGTTAGGTGGGAGAAAATACGAGGCTTTACCTGGTTATGTGAAGGCATTTGATGTTTGCATCCTGCCCAGCAAGATTAATGAATACACACAGAATATGTTTCCCATGAAATTTTTTGAATATCTGGCAACAGGAAAACCCATTGTCCTGACAGAGCTTTTAGCCGTCAGTGAGTATCGCGACCTCTGTTACATAGCCAGGAATAAAGAGGAGTTTGTTCAATATATTGAGCAGGCATTATTAGAAAAGGATTTGCAATTAAGCAAAAGACGAATAGAGGTGGCAAAAGAAAATACATGGGAAATCAGGCTCGACCAGATGTCGAAATTGATAGAAGAAAAATTGGTGGTGTCAGGCATCAGCAGACAGGTTAAGAATTAGGTGATGAGTGATAAGTGGAAGGACAGGCGTTTTGCTTGTCAAAAGTAGGACAGGATTTACCTGTAATAAATTGTTGAACAATAGGGTTTGTTGAATTTCTTATTTCCTCAGGAGTTCCCACCTCAATAATCTTTCCATTATTAAGCATAGCAATTCTATCTGCCACATGGTAGGCAGAAACCATATCATGGGTAACCACAATAGAGGTTAAGGATAATTTTGCCTGTAATTCCCTGATTAACTCATTTATTGCAGTAGCCATAATGGGGTCTATGCCGGTAGTAGGTTCATCATAAAGGATAATTTCCGGGTCCATAGCAATCGCCCTGGCTAACCCAACCCTTTTTCTCATCCCACCACTTAATTCAAAAGGCATCAAATTCTCTACCCCAGACAAACCTACAAGTTTTAGCTTTTCTGTAACTATCTTTGAGATGGTGTATTTGTCTAATTTAGTATGTTCATCTAAGAAAAAGCCGACATTTTCTCTGACCGTTAAGGAGTCAAACAATGCCGCACCCTGAAACAGCATACCAAATTTCTTCCTGACTTCATTTAATTGGCTTTCATTAAACCTTGCAATATCTTTACCAAAAACCTCTATTTTGCCTTTATCAGGCTTTAAAATACCAATGATATGTTTTAATAACACACTTTTCCCACAGCCACTTTGCCCGATTATGACGATAACCTCACCTTTATTTATAGTGATATTAACCCCTTTTAATACAGGATGTTCCCCTAAATTCTTCCATAAATCAGTTATTACAATCATTCCTTAACCCCTTAGAGGAATAGGTCATATAAGTCTTATATGACCTATTCCTCTGACCTATTCCTCATACTTTAAAAAAGAACGATGGTCAGGAAATAATCCATGACCAGGATAAGTACAATAGAAATGACAACAGCAGAGGTAGTCGCCTTTCCTACACCTTCTGCCCCACCAACGGTAGTAAAACCTTTGTAACAGCTGACGACAACAATCATTGCACCAAAGAACATAGTTTTTATCAACCCACAGATAATATCATCCGAGGACAGGAAATCAAGTGCTTTATCCATATAAATGCGATGTCTGATACCAAACTGCCAGACACCAACCATATACCCGCCAAATATACCAATAACATCAGCAAAGATAGTTAATAACGGTAACATGATAATTGCGGCTAAAAATCTTGGTGTGGCTAAATATTTGATAGGATTCACCGCTAAGGTAGAAAGTGCATCAATCTGTTCTGTAACCTTCATACTACCTATTTCAGCCGTAGTAGAGGCACCAATTCTTCCGGCAACTATAATCGCCGTCAACACTGGTCCTAACTCCATAACCATACATGCACTAACTAAACTTCCGGTATAGACCTCCAATCCAACTAATTTAAACTGAAGATATGCCAGATAGGCTAAAACCATACCTACAAATAATGCCATAATACTTACGATGGGTAAGGTATTTACTCCAATTTGAACTAATTGATTTATGAGATATTTGGATTTAAATGGTGGTTTAAATATCTGGAGAATAATTTGAGGCAAAAGAAGACTCATTCCTCCTATTTCCTGTATTATATAACTTATATGACCTTTTTTCATTTACTCCCCTGTATCAGGTGTCAGGTGTCAGGTGTCAGGAGAAGAGTTTGAAGAGTGGAGAAATAAAAAACTCCTCACTCCTACTTTCTAACTCTTCTCCTGATACCTGAATGCCTGCCTTTACTCCTCTACCTTAGCCATATTTTCAAATCTTGTATATTTTTTTACAAAAGCTAATTTCACTGTCCCAATAGGTCCATTGCGTTGTTTACCGATAATTATTTCAGATATTCCTTCATTCTCAGGGGTAGGCTTGTAATATTCCTCGCGATAGACAAAGGCAACTAAATCTGCATCCTGTTCAATCGCCCCTGATTCGCGTAAATCAGACAATAGTGGTCTGCGATCACCTCTTTTTTCTACCTCTCGTGAGAGTTGAGACAAGGCAAGTACCGGAATATTTAACTCCCGAGCTAAGGCTTTTAAAGAGCGTGATATTTCGGATATTTCCTGTTGACGATTATCAATTGTCATTCTTCCTTGAATAAGTTGCAGGTAATCTATGACAATTAACCCTATATTATATTTTGCTTTAAGTCTTCGAGCCTTAGCCCTTATTTCAAGAACCGAGATAGCCGGTGTATCATCAATATAAATAGGTGCTTCGGATAAAACCCCGGCAGCGGTAGTAAGTTTTGGCCAATCAGCCTCTCCCAGATAGCCTGTTCTTAGTTTATGAGCATCTACCCTCGCCTCCGCGCATAATGTTCTTTGAACTAACTGCTCTTTACTCATCTCTAAACTAAATATACCTACAGGAATCTTTTCTCTGCTGGCGGCATACTGAGCAATATTTAAAGCAAAACTTGATTTGCCCATAGACGGTCTTCCGGCAATAATTATTAAATCTGATGGGTGAAATCCAGAGGTGAGAACATCAAACTCAACAAAACCACTTGGGACTCCAGTAACATACGCCTTTTTGGCATAGAGTTCTTCAATCATGGCAAAGCTATCATGCAACATTTCACCAATGTGAATAAAATCACGGCTTATCTTACGCTGAACAATATTAAAAATCAATTGCTCTGCCTTATCTAATATTTGGGAAATATCTTCAGTTGGTTGGTAGGCTAATGAGGCTATTTCTGTAGCGGCGAAAAGAAGCCCTCTTATTACTGCCTTTTCATTGACAATTCGAACATAATATTCTACATTAGCCGCGGTAGGAACACTATTTAAAATAGTAGTAAGATATATTGCTCCACCAATATTACTTAGTTCATCTTTCTTCTTCAATTCATTTGTTAAAGTAACTAAATCAACCGGCTCATTTTTTTCAAACAGGTCGATAATAGCACTATAAATTTTGCGGTGAGCGGTTTTATAAAATGCATCTTCGGATAAAGTCTCAACGGCTTTACAAATTGCCTCTTTATCCATCAACATTGCCCCTAAGACAGACATCTCTGCCTCGATAGATTGAGGTTGAATCTTTTCAAGATTTATTCCCGGCACACTCATTTTTAATCCACCCATTTTTTTAAAGAATAGGTCATATAAATCTTATAGGTCTTATCTGACCTATTCCTTTACTACCCTGAGGCTTGCTTTAGTTTCTACTTCCTTGTGAAGTTTAATTGGGATAGTATAGACCCCTAAGAGTTTTATTGGTTGAGAAATATCAACCATTTTTTTATCAATTTTAAAGCCTTTTTTAGATAGGGCATCAACAATATCTTCTTTAGTCACTGAACCAAAAATTTTGTTTTCTTCACCTGCTTTTCGACTAATTGTTATGGAGATATTTTTAAGTCCTTGACTAAATTCTATGGCGGATTCTTTTTCTCTTTGAGCCAAAACAGCTATTCTTTTTTTATCTTCATGGAGTTTTTTTAAGTTAGATTCTGTTGCGGGAATACCAAATCCTTTTGGTATTAAAAAATTCCTGGCATATCCTTCCGATACATTTTTAATCTCACCCTTTTTACCGACTCCTGAAATATCATTTTGCAAGATTATTTGCATAAACCTTATCCTTTAGGTATCAGGTGTCAGATGTCAAGTTTTAATAATTTTACCTGATACCTGATACCTGATACCTGAAAACTATTCTACCGTATATGGTAGAAGGGCTATATTTCTTGCCTGTTTGATTGTCTTACTTATAATCCGTTGATGTTTAGCACAACTTTTGGTAACTCGTCTATGCAATATCTTGCCTCGGTCGGAAATATATCTTCTAATACTATCAACATCTTTATAATCAATCTCTTTTCCTTTATTTATACAGAAATAACATCTTCTGCGTCGTTTTGGTGTCCATTCAGTATTATCTTTGGTTTTACTTTTGATTGGCGGTCTTTTTCTTAGCATCATCTATAAAATTTTTCCTCCTTTAGTTTCAATCCACGCCTCCGTGCGAGGGAGCGACTCCTTTAAAAGGGTACATCTTCAGTGGTCTCAGGTGGTCTTTGAGATTCATGAACATCGTCATTTTCTGTGTCATCTTGTTGAGGTTTAGCACCACCTAAGAAAACTACTCTATCTGCGACGACCTCAATAATAGTTCTTTTTTGTCCTTCTTGAGTTTCCCAACTGCGTTGTTGGAGTCTTCCTTCGACTAAAGCAGGACTCCCTTTCCTTAAATATTGATTGCAGGTCTCTGCTTGTTTTTTCCAAACTACAACAGGAATAAAGCTTGTTTCTTCCTTTCGTTCCCCTGCTTTAGTAGTATAATTCCTATTGATGGCAACAGTAAAATTTGCTACTGCCTCACCACTTGGAATATATCTTAATTCCGGGTCACGGGTTAAATTGCCGGCGATTATCACACGATTATAATTAGCCACTTCTTTCTTCCTCCTTTATTTCTTTTTCTTTTTCCTCTATTACTTGTGGTTTAGGAATTGGGACAGCTTTCTTCTTGGTAATAAATCTTAAAACAATATTAGAGAGTTTCATTACCTCTTCATATTCTTTAATTGAAACAGGGTCAATTTCTAACTTTAACAGGTAATAAATTCCTTCTCTTTTATGACCAATAGGATAGGCTAATCTTTTTAACCCAATCTTTCTTGCCTCTTTAATCTCTCCCTCACCATGTTTTTTAACTGTTTTTTCTACCTTGCTCATTAGCTTTTCCACATCTTCTTCTTTTGCTTGCGAATCAACAATCAACATACATTCATAAGATTTCAATTCATTAGATTTCAATTTTTATTCATCACCTCCTTTTGAAATTATAAGTCTTATAAAACCTATAATTAACTAGTATACCAGAAATTCAATCAAATGTCAATTAAAATTTTTGTAGATGGTGTGCATTTTTTAGAATAAATAAGGACAGGTTCATTTTTCTCCCCTTTAGAAAGGAGTAAAAGGAACGAAGGAATAGTGAAAAATGAACCCATTCCCTTTTCTCTTTCGGATGTGTCCCTGTGTTTCCCCTTATTATAATTTCCCCAAAGCATCTTTCAAAATCATCGTTGCTTTGCAATCATCTTCGTTATATTCCAAAATTCTTTTTAAAATTGATTCATCTTTTGTTTCCAAATAGTTGTTAAACCATTGAATTGATAAAGCTCCTGATGGCGTTTCGTCTCTCCATTTAAAACCAAGATATGTCGCCAATGCTTTCAGGGAATAACTCCCAACAGGCCAATCAGTTTGTTTTTGAACAAGTTTATACAAATCAATAACATTTGGATTTGCAAAAAAGTTCTCTACTTTTTCTATCGAGATTACATCAGAATAGCGTTTTTGTAATTTTTTGTAGGTTGTTTTTTCGTGATGAGAATAATAATAAACCGCATAATCATCTTGAGGCAATGATTCAATATATTTCCAAAACTTTTGCCAAATTTCTTTTTCTGCTTCAGTTGATATTTCAGTTGCAGTAAAATTAACAAATCTCTCTTTGTTTCCGTTTCGCTCATAAACTCCGTGCAAATAAACAAATTCTTGTGTAGGGTCATCTTCAATGTCAAAAAAAAGTTCATAACTCACTTGAGGGAAAATTATTGGCTCATAAGCAACCGGCTTTTTAGTTTGATAAAGAATTTTGGCTCGATTGAGTGATTTTTGCAAACCGTTTTCACCAATACAAAATAAAAAATCTTTGTTCCCTGATTTCTTTTCTTTCTCCTTCTGCTCCATCACTTCCGCAACATCAATATTTAAAAACTCATCTATGCTTTCAATAAAAAGATCCTCGTTAATTCTATCGCGATTGTTTCTGCCAAGGCAAAAAATATTGGTTAAATCCTTTGTTTCTTCGCACCATTTTTTACACGAATTATACCAGGGACAAAGCTTGCAAATGCCAGCCATAGCAGGCTTGTTCCTATCTTGATTCTTCATTAAAAAATCAACATGTTTTTTTATTTGTTCGTAAAAATCCCACCAGGTTTCTTTTGTTCTTACTCCCATTTGAGCGATTAAATTATATTCAACTTCATCTCCATGAATATCAATTATTTTTCCGTTATTATGAGTAGCAAATCCAAGTTTTTTTAAAATATCGCTATACAAGCAAAGCTGAACAGCATAATGCTTTTTATGCTTGCCCTCATCTCCTTCTTCCTCGTCAGCACTTTCAAAACCAATGCCTGATTTAATATCAATCGGTATATAAGTATCATCCGGCAATTTTTTCAAAAAATCTGGGATTCCTATAATGTTTTCATACTTCAAAACTCCTTGATAAATCAAAGGTTCTTTATTTTTCATCGCCTCTATCGTCTTTTGAAATCGCTCGTCAATTGAACCTTCTTTCAAATTCAAAAAAACTCCGAGTTTGGAGATAATTTTCTCTTCATGTTTTATTCCTTTTCCCCACAACAACTCTACAAAAGGATTTGTTTCCTGGATTTTTTCCTCTTGCGGTCCATAAATATCGCGCCAAACCCGGTGTGGGCATTGGATATAATCGTACAGTTTTGAAGCAGTTATATATTTCATAATTTTCATATTGTCCTTTAATCTAAAAATCCCCATCCTATTTCTCGCAAAGGCTGCAAAGAAAGATATAGCCACAGATTCACAGATTATTAAGATTATAAAGAATGTAAGGGTTAAGATATATCTAAATATTCCAATCTGTATAATCTGTGATACCAAGTTGCAAGCAAAAATGGAATGATGGAATATTGGGGATTTAACTACCCATTATTCCAATATTCCATCATTCCATTTTTGATTGCAACTTGGTATCATTCATTTTTTTGCATCCTCCGGTTTCACGGAATAATATTTTTGTTTTGGGCTTGTAAGTTTATCGGGTATGGTCGGGTGTAGCAAATCCTGCTCAAGAAGTGGGTTTAATATTTCTGAACGGAAGTGTTCTCTGTGTGTTAATCCAAGGTACTCCATAATTTCACTAGTAGATTTTTCAGTCCTGCAAAATCCTAAGATTTTCGTTGTCTGCTCAGCTTGCTCGGTAGCTTGCTCAGTAGCTTGCTCAGTAGCTTGCTCGGTAGCTTGCTCGGTAGCTTGCTCGGTAACTTGCTCGGTAACTTGCGGGGTAACTTGCGGGGTAACTTGCGGGGTAATAGGCAAAATGAATCTGAATGATTGACCCTCTTTGTTCTTCGCGGAATAATACTTCTGCTTTGGGCTTGTCAGTTTATCGGGTATGGTCGGGTGTAGCAAATCCTGCTCAAGAAGTGGGTTTAATATTTCTGAACGGAAGTGTTCTCTGTGTGTTAATCCAAGGTACTCCATAATTTCACTGGTGGATTTTTCAGTCCTGCAAAATCCTAAGATTTTCGTTGTCTGCTCAGCTTGCTCGGTAGCTTGCTCAGTAGCTTGCTCGGTAGCTTGCTCGGTAGCTTGCGGGGTAAGCGGTAAAACAAATCGGAAAATATCCTCCTCTATAAGCTGCGGATCGTTTCCACAATAAGTCTGGCAATATTTAAAAAGATTCCGCGTGCCGGAGCCGAGCTCATCAGCTCTGCCGATTTCTTTAAAGACACGGGCAATAGAAGGATTCTTGGGAAAAGGCGTAAGTCGCTCAGGATTAATCAGTCCAAAGCCGTGAGGCTTATTACCATTTTCGGTATAAAATTTTCCCTGCTCAATAACAAATTTCGCAGGAAAGGCATTGGTATATTCACGGTGAATAAGCAGGTTACTGATAACTTCGCGTAGAATTTTCCCACGCAAGCTGATTCGCTGGTCGTTTTCCAGATAAAAAGGGTCGTTCAAATGCTTTTCCCCGAAACTCAACAGCCGGTCGTAACTCTCAATGAGATTAGTACGAATATCGTCACGGTCATTATACCGGTCCACATTCACCCGTCTCAAAATAGCATCGATTCTAAAGTGTGGCACAACCGACAGAATAGTCTCATCCTTTCCGAAGAGAAGTATTCCCGCAAGTGTATAGCCATTTTTTCCTGTCTGAAAATCCTTTTTATACAATTGAGCACTTTTCAAAAGGTCAAAATCGCTCATTGAGCCCCAGGGGTGATCTTCCCGCTGGAGCGATGCCTGTTTCCTGACTCGCGAGATAATATCCACACGCAAATCTCCAAGCTCAGCATACGGATAGATTGTGTTTTCCGAATAGGTTGCCTGCTTTCTCAAAAAAAGTGCGGATACAAGACTGTTGTTTTCCGTAATATTAAAATCCCCGTCCTCATTCCGGTCAAATATTTTTCCATTGCAACGGTGAACCTGTGAACTTTCGGGAACATAGATATAGATAATAGTTTTACCATCAATATTAATTTCGTCCATTGTAAGATAAAATGAAGGGCTGATTTTCTGAGGATTATTGATAGGAGCGGTAAAATCTTTTTTAACCTGCTCAATACATTCAGGCTCAATACCGGTAACCTCGCCGTTATCACTGACACCAAGCAGAAGTTCGCCTCCTGAACGATTTAAAAATGCACATACCGTTTCATACACCTCTTTGCTGAGAGCCGTTTTACACTGCTTGAATTCAATCCGCAGGCATTCACCTTGCTTGATAATCGATTTAATTTTTGATTCGTTCATAATTTGTAATCTCCAATTTTCCAAACGCCTTTTTCAAGAAAAGCTTCTATAGTTTGGCGATTGGCTTTATTTATCAAATTAGAGTGGGATAATTTATTCTTTTTTGCATATTCAGCAAGCGTCATGATGTGTGCGCCTTCCAGATACGCAAGTCTCTTGTGATAACTGTTCGTAAGTGCTTTGCCGATTATTTCCTCCATGATTTTGGCAGTGCCTTTTTCGTCAAATTCCTTAAACGCTTCGTAATACATCTTTCTATCAATGAATTTAATATTCACCGGCACAAAACCTTCTCGTATAAGCAGATAATTATTTATT
>JBDRHR010000047.1:0-12309 GCA_043816605.1 Nitrospirota bacterium | reverse complement strand
TTTTAATGACTATTCTGCAAACTGCTCAGAAGAGATTAAGGGACCAGACCCTTTCCGATTGGTTTAAAAATGCTTTAGATTCTATTGTTTCTAATCCTGACATTGACCCTCACTCACTTTTACCTCCACCTTAACTCCCGAAGACTGACCCATTACACAAAAAATAGTGAATTTGGTATAATTCTAACTGTATAACATCACTTTTTGTATGTTATACAGATATGGATAACATTACTTTTTACATGATATACAGAAACAGGATAAGCACACATGATTAATATCCCGGCGGATAAAAAATTTGACTTTTGTTATATTTTATGGTATTATTTGTATGCCATGGAAAAACTAAAGAGGCTTGCCTCGTTAGAACTTAAACGAATAATTAAAGGTGAGGTGCTGTTTGATGAGTTAACCCGAACTATCTACAGCACAGGTGCCTCTATTTATAAAATTAAACCTGTGGCTGTAGTCATCCCAAAGGATAAAGAGGATGTGGTTCAACTTATTGAATATGCTAAAGCCGAAGGTATCCCGGTAATTCCGCGTGGTGCTTGCTCAAGCCTGACAGGAGCGGCAATAGGTTCTGGAATAGTAATTGACTTTACTAAATATATGAACCAAATTATTCAGGTAAATGAGGATTTTGTCGATGTCCAACCCGGGCTCGTTTATGCCAAATTAAATAAAAGGTTAGCCGCAGTGAACAGGTTTTTTGCCCCTGACCCATCCAGTGGTGATTTTTGCACTATTGGCGGGATGATTGGCTGTAATGCAGGAGGCGCCCACTCGGTTAAATATAAGGCTACTAACGAATATGTAGAATCCCTTGAAGTAGTTTTAGCCTCTGGAGAACTGGTAAATATTGAGAAGTGTTCACCACAACGAGGCAAGCCTCCACAGACAATCATAGCTAATAAAATCTTTGATTTGCTGTCTAAAAATGAACTCCTCATTGAAGAATGGACACCAAAGGTAAAAAGAAATGCCTGCGGCTATAACCTTAATATTATAAAAGATGGGATGCTCAATCTACCTGAATTATTGGTTGGCTCAGAGGGAACATTAGGAATTATTACCGAGGCAAGACTCAGGATAAATAAGCCGCTAAAACATAAAATAGTCGCTTTATTAAATATCGGCTCTTTAGAAAAAGTGGGTGAGGCAGTAGAACAATTATTAGAATTTAAGCCGTGTGCTATTGAATTAATGGATGAATTTTTTATTAACTTAGTCAAAGAATTTGAGCCGGGTCTTAATTCCATCCTTCCAGAATTATCTCAAGCCTTATTATTAGTAGAATTAGAAGGTGAAGATGAGGAGGAGGTAAAACACCGTGCCGAAAATTTCAAATCTATCACCGAACATATCCAAATTGCCTATGATTTAGCTGCTCAGGAACGATTATGGAGAATCCGCAAATCCGCCGTGCCGATTATAAATAGGGTAAGAGGGATAAAAAGACCAATACCATTTATTGAAGATACCATCGTCCCCATCCACAAATTAGGGGAATATATCAATCAATTACATCAAATCTTTGCCGATAATCAAGTAGAAGCTTGCATTTATGGTCATGCCGGTGATGGGAATCTGCATATCCGTCCTCGATTAAACCTGAAAGACAATAAAGACCTCCATAAGATGAAGGTAATTGCAGATGAAGTGTATTCTTTAGTAATTTCACTTAAAGGCTCAATGACTGCTGAACATGGGGATGGATTTCTCAGAACACCATATTTACCAAAGCAATATGGTTCACTAAGCTCTCTATTCAAAGAAGTAAAGGAGATATTTGACCCACAAAATATCCTGAATCCCGGTAAGATTATAGACATAGAAGAAAGTTTTGTCCACAACCTGATTTATGGTTGGGATTTTAGTTATGCCAAAACCGCTTCTAATTTTGATAAGGACAATTTAAGAGAAGAGATTGAGAAATGTCATAGTTGTGGTCAGTGTAGAAATATCTGCCCGGTAGTTATGGGAACATTAGAGGAATCGAATTCGCCCCGGGCTAAAGCGACTATACTTCGGGCAATTATTGCCAATGATTTAGGGATAAACCACCTTCTTACCAAGAAATTTAAGGGGCTTTTCGATTTATGCCTTAATTGTCGGTCGTGCCTTGTCCAATGTCCTACACAGGTGGATATTCCACAACTTGTTATTGAGGCAAAAAACCATTATATCTCTAAAATGGGACAAATAGGGCTTGAGCAAATCATCCAAAATCCTAAATTTATCGGTCAGATTTCTTTCCTGTTTCCTGCTTTCACTAAACTTCTTACCCAATCTAATCCCGGAAAAGCTATTTTGGAAATTACTCTCAGAATATCTGCAAAAAGAAATCTACCGCAAATATCCTCTAAACCATTAAGTGCATACAACCAAAACCTTATGAATAAAAATTCCCAATCTCCAATCCAAAATCCAAAAATAGCCTATTTCCATGGTTGTTTTGCTAACTTTTATTCAGTAGATGATGAGGGGTTGATGGTGATAAAAATCCTGGAACGCAATGAAATAGAGGTTATATTGCCAAATCAAAGATGTTGTGGAGGACCTAAAATCGCAGGAGGAAATATTGATGCCGTGTATGAGGATATCAGGTATAATATCAAATACCTCTCAGAGGCAATTTCATCAGGATACCATGTGGTTACAAGTTGTCCCACCTGCGGTCTTATGCTTAAAAAGGATTATCCCCGTATTATGAATACCGAAGCGACTAATTTAATTGCCCAAAATACCTCTGACATCCATCAATTTCTCTGGATGTTATTTACCAGCGGAAGATTAAATACAAATTTTAAACCATTAAACAGCCGATTAGTCTATCATCAACCCTGCCATTTAACCGCTATGGGGGAAAATGGCATAACTGTAAAATTACTAAAATTAATCCCGAATATCAGCCTTTTGGAAATAGAGGATAGTTGTTGTGGTATGGGTGGGACTTATGGTTTAAAGAAGGAAAGATTTGAGTTGTCAATGAAAATTGGAGAAAACCTTTTTCAACAAATAAAGGATATTAATCCTGATGGTGTAGTTACTTCTTGTGCCGGCTGTAAAATGCAGATTGAACAAGGGACGAATATAAATGTCTATCAGCCAATTAAGTTATTTAGCTATAATGAAAAAAGTGGTTGACAAGTCAAAAAATTATATGGCTGAACTGCTACGACTTATCCCATAGTAAATTTCTCGCCAAGATATATTTCCCTTGCCTTTGGGTCATTAACGAGGTCTTCAGATGTGCCGGAGATGAGGATTTCACCTTTATACATAATATATGCTCTATCGGTTATTTCAAGGGTTTCACGCACATTATGGTCTGTAATCAATATCCCTAATCCTTTTTCCTTAAGTTTTAAAACAATACTTTGAATATCATCTACCGCAATCGGGTCAATACCAACAAATGGCTCATCTAAAAGCATAAAATTAGGACAGGTAACTAATGAGCGGGCAATCTCACACCTTCTTCGCTCACCGCCAGAGAGGATATTTGCCTTTTGTTTGGCTAAATGGTCAATCCCTAATTCCTCTAATAATTCTTTTAATCTTGCCTTTCTTTGAGCAGTACTCATCTTGATTGTCTCTAAAATAGCTAAGATGTTTTCTTCTACGGTTAGTCCTCTAAATACAGACGGTTCCTGGGCTAAGTAGCCAATTCCCTTTCTTGCCCTTTGATACATAGGCAAACGGGTGATTTCTTTCTCATCCAGCCAAACATTACCGGCATTAGGTGAAATTAGACCTACAAGCATATAAAATGTTGTTGTCTTTCCCGCTCCATTAGGTCCTAACAATCCAACAATCTCACCTTGATTGACTTCAATGCTTACTTTGTTGACTATTTTTTTTGTACCATAATTTTTGACTAAATCCGTGATTTTTAAAATAGACATATCTTCTCCTGTTTGGTAAAAGTATAAAGTTCATAAAGTTTATAAAGTATAAAGTCTATATTTACAAACTTTACAAACTTTATGAATTTTATACTTTCTACTCTCTACTCCTCATTAATATTGCCTTAACCCCTTCAATTACCTCAAATCTATCCTCATTGAGATAATAGATTATTTTTCCTCCGGCAAGTTTATTTTCATCCTGAAGCACCTGGGGATTACCGCTTAATTCTAATCTTTTCTTATCATCAGAATAAATTGCCTTTGAGGCCGTTGCCACCGTATCCTTAGCTATAATTTTAACTGAATCGGTAGCCACAAACTCATTCTTTTTATAAAATCCTTCCATCTTCATTGAGGTGATGACGACATCTTCGTTTTTTAATTCTAATTTAGGCGAGATAGTCATAAGAATATACTCATCAGGCTTGGAATATTTCATATAGCCGCCGCTAAGATAAATATTTTTCCCTTTATCAATAACTACAACCTTACCTTCGCCTATGACCTCATCTAAAGTATCTAATTTACCAATCACTTTCATTTTAGTAGAAGAAATAGTCATACTTCCTTTAGTGATAAGCACATTACCGGTAAGGGTTGTAACTTCCTCTTTACGGTCCCAAACAGCATTATCTGCACAAATACTCATATCCGAGGCATTTGCCTCAACGAGGTATAATACCTCTGAAATAATAAAAATGCTCATTAAGAATAAAAGTATTTTAATCATTTGGCTTTCCACCTTTCATTTTCAGGTTGTTTAGGCTGTAGGCTGTTAGGCTATAGTAGGAAATCTCATACCTTCAGCCTACAGTCTAACAGCCTACAGCCTTAATAAACAGGTTACAAATTCTTAAGCATTTGCCTGGCATAATTATCATTTGGGTCACGCTCAAGTACCTTATTAAATTCAACTTTTGCCTCTTTATATCTTTTTTCCAGCAGATAGAAAGAGCCAAGATTGCGGAGAGACTGGACATCAGCCGGGTCTATGGCAAGTACCTTCTTGATTTCTTCAATCGCATTATTTGTCTCACCTTTTTCATAGTAACTCTTAGCTAAATTAAGATGAACTGTTTTGGCATAATCAGCATCCAATTTTATTGATTCCTCATATTTGCCCTGTATTTTATAAAGTTGAATAAGGTTATTTTTAGCCGAGGCATGATTAGGATTTACTTTGATAACCTTTTTAAACAACTCTTCAGCCTCTTTATATTTTTGCATATTGGCATAAACAGTAGCTAAGTTATTAAGGGCATCTGTATGGTCAGGGGCGAGTTCCAACGCCTTTTTATAGGAAGAAATTGACTTTGTCGTATCTCCATCTAAATAATAAGCCATACCCATGTTAAAATAAGAGCCGGTATCTTCAGGAATAAGCATGAGCAGCCAATTTGAGCCTTCAATAGCCTTTTTAACCCACATTTTTCTTTCCACAGGGTCATTATTTGCCCGCTCTACATAAATACTATTTAATACCTTCCAATAGCAATTTTCATAAGGAAAGGTTTTAACCGCCTTCTCTAACCCGGGAACACCGGCAGAATATTCATGCTTTTCTACGAAATCAAATCCTTTCCGATACTGACTATCAGCGATAAAAGGGCGAAATACAAGGAATACTAATATAGGAAGCATTCCCAGAATTAATACATAAAGACTACCTCGAACAGCTAAATTTTTAATCCTCGGAATAGGAATAGGTTGTTTGACAGGATGTGATTGAGGATTGAGGAGCACCATAGTCATTCCCATAACCATCCAGAAAAGCAAAAGGATAGTTACCAATCCAAAACTGAATTGATTTTGAATCAAGTATCCAATCTCACAAGCAACAAAGGAGCCAATTAACAATTTCTTAGTCATATCCTGCTGATGAAAAACTGTTTTTAGACTAATTACCATATAAGTTATCAATACCCAAAAATATATGGCCAGACCAATCACTCCCCGCGTAACAGTTGTATCCAAAATATCATTATGAGCCTTATCTGTGCCAATATTCATTAATTGGAGTGCATCTAAACCTATGCCAATGAGAAGATTTTTAGTGTCTTTAAAGATTATTCCGACGGTAGCTTTCCAGAGACTAACCCTTTCTTCTTGTGCCCCTCCGGTAAATTTTATTTCTGGGGCAGGGAGTGCCTGTTGAATTCTATTTGAGGTATTACCTTCCTCAACATCTAATTCCTTCTTCTTTTGCGTAGTAGTAACTTGACTCGTTGATTCTTGAGTCGTTGACTCTGTCTTTATTATCGTTCCAATAAGTCGATTAACAACTGAGGTCTCTACATTCATATTATAATATGTAGTGATACCAATTAAGACTAAAGCCAGTATTGTGGTCTGTACTTTATTTTTAATGACCCATTTTGTCTTAAATAATGAATTAAAGATTAATGGACCAAAGGAAAAGAGTCCAATAAAAACTCCTCCTGCAACTAAAGCAACTACATGTGTAGGAGATAAACACTTAATGATGATAATAAATCCTAAGAAAGTACAAAGGATAATTGTGCCATAAAAAGTAAGAGAAAAAATTAAACCACAAATAATTAGATAAAAAACGAATATCCCGGCTTCAAAACCTATAATTGTTGCCCTACCTTTGGTAAATACGAAGCAAATATAAAGTAAAACAATGCTAATCATATACCAATATGGACTTAATTTATTCACTAAAATTATCCTGAAATTTTTCCAGCTATTAATTATCCTTTGCCAGGTTAAAAACCATTCATTAGAAGGAGCATATCCCTTCTTTCCCTCCTTCTTTTTTGACGACTCAAGAGTCCTTGCTTTCTTTTTTGGGCTAACATGGTGGTCCTTTTTGAAGTCAGGGAAGGTCGTATTTAAAGGAATAGTAGGTTGTGTTTCTCTTAATAGAAACATAGCCAACCCTAACGGTATAATCATAATCAGATAAGCCGAGAAAAATACCGGATTGCCAAATGTTCCAAAAACCCGCTCTTTAGCAGAAAAGCTCCATTTGAAAGGGTCATGGTCAAAATGTTGAAAAAGCCCATAAATGGCAATAATGGTAGCGGTCATAATTATTGTTTTGATTAATCTATTTATTAATTTTGGGGTATTCATAAAATTAACCACAACATAAAATAAAAAGAGATAATTAGTAATGGGGAGAAGTCCTTCATATCGTTTATAAAAACCAAATAGGCTTATAGTAGGACTTACGGAGGTAAGCGTAGCAACAATATTAATTCCTAAGTAGGCTAAAATAGGAATATCAAGTGGTGTCCGACAGAGTTTAACATCCTTAGAGGCAATAGCTTTTATTAACCATAATCCCAAAATGATTAAACTTAAGGAATACATTATGGTTAATTTGCCTAAGTCAAAGGTGTCATATAAAGGAAGCCAAAAAAAGATAGGAATAATAATCACTATGAGGATGAGAATACCTCGTATTATTTTATCGCAGAGGTTGGGTAATCCATTAACAAGAATATCCTTTATGACTAAACTCACTAATAATATAAATAGATTAAACAGGTAAGCTAAAAAATGTCCAAGGTAAATAGGGGTGCGGGTAATAAAGGGTTGAAGAAAAGAAGGGGTGGACAAGACAAATATGATGAGGGTAAGAGTAATTATTATTTTAGACCACTTTAATACATTGGCTTTTTCCATTTACTCTATTGCCTCCCTGGTTTTTCTGGTATTACCACCTACCCACCACCTAATTTGGTAAACATTCAGATAGTTAAAGATTTTGTAGTGTGAATAACTGTAAAATGTAAAATGAATAATGAGAAATCAAAAATTAGAACATTGTGACCTTATATTAGACTTATTCATCCTAATTATTCATTTTACATTTTACAGTACCCATTTTACAGTTCTTTATTTCTTATCTTTGAATGACCTGAACGCTTACTTAACTTGAAAGGATATAGCTCTAATCATCTGCATAGCTTTAGCATTACTTGGGTCAAGTTGCAGTATTTTATTAAACACCTCTTTAGCCTCTTTAAAATTTCCTTGTTGATAATACATCGTGCCTAAATTGTCATAAGCAGGAATATTTGTTGGGTCTAATTTTATAATTTTTTTACACTGATTAATCACTTTATCAATCTTCCCTTGCTTAAAATAAATCATTCCTAAGGCATTGAGTATCTCATTAGTTTTATATTTAGGATTTGCTTGTAACATCTCTTCAAAGACTAAGGCGGCATTTTCATAGTCTTGTTTATTTAAGAATATTCGCGTTAAATTCTCTAAGGCGGCAATATGACCTGTATTGAGACGATATGCCTGTTTAAAGACCGCAGCCGCCTCATCAAGCATATTCCTTTGAGTATATATTACCCCAAGATTGTTATAGGCATCGGCTAAAAATGGATTTATGCTCGCCGCCTTTTTATAAAACTTGATGGCTTCATCTATCAAAGATTCATTTCCCGTTTTTGCCCCTTCAATATATTTAGCAATAGCAAGGGTGAAGTAGGCATTACTCTGTTTATAAGAGGTAAGTTCAAGCAATTCATAAGCCCCTTTATTTGCTTTTTGAATCCAGGCAGTATCAGAGGTACTTCTTGCCTTTTCTACATAAAGGCGATTACATTCATCACGGTATCTAACTTCATACGGATGTAATTTAATTGCTTGCTCATACATATCAATAGCTTTATCCATATCTCCACGATGTAACCAAACAGTGCCATTTTTATAAAGGTTATCAGATTTGTAAGCCCTTACAGTAAAGTTGATAAGTAGAATAGTTAGTCCTATGATAGCAAAAGAAAGGATTAACTTGGTTGATGGGTTCTTTATTTGTATTTTTTGCTCCTGGTATTTATCAGGTAGTTGAGTTTGAGGTTGGAGAAATATTCTTCCTCCAGCCATAGTTACTCCTAATAATATCCAAAAGCCGGAAGATAACGGGGTCACACCAAAACTAACCAAATTTTGCCCAAGAAATCCTAATACAGAGCACATAAGCCCCAAAATGATAAATTTTGCATCCCCTTCTATTTTTAAATAATATCTAATACCGGTTAAAAAGAAAGCCAATATTAACCAGGCATAAACAGCTAACCCTATTGTTCCCTTAGCTGAGAGGGTGTCGCAGATATCATTATGGGCACGGTCTTCAAATTCTACCGGTCCTTTCGCCTCTGGCGGGAAGATAGAATAGACATATTTTGGAAATACAAATCCCATAGTATCAGGTCCTGCACCCACTAAGAAAGATTTCATATCATCTTTCATATTAGCTATTACACTTCCCCAGATATAAGCTCTCCAGGGTAAGGTAATTGTTACCTTAGGACCAATAACCGATTTTATTTCTAAATGATCAATGTCTAAAAGTGTAGCCGTTATACCAGGTATTGGCAGATTAAGTTTTCTTGGGACAGGTTGTGGATAAAAGGTCTTTTCTGGAATTGGTTCTTCTTTGACAGGAGTAACTTCTTCAATAGTGGTTTTAGGTTTGCCCGAAGAGAATAATTCTTTGGTAAACCGGGTAATGACAGAGGTCTCTGGAATTAAGAAATTGAATTGGATAAATATCAATAGCAGTGCTATCCCTAATGGAATTAATCTGTTCTTTTGTTTAATAATTTCTTTATTAAAGATTAGCATAATTAAAAATAATAATGAGCCTAAAAAGAGTCCAATATATGAACCTCGGGTGTTACAATGACAAAAACCATAAAAGGTTAAACAGACAATACTTCCATAAATAAACGGTATTCCAAAAGAAGATATAGGTAAGGTGATAAAGATTATATATCCTACACACACAGATAGATAGCAGACTAATACCGCCCAATATTGGATAGAGACACTGAAGAAATTAAATGAGAAAAAACCGATAAATAGACATAGTTCATAGATGAGTAGCCAAAGGGGATCTTTTTCTTTGGTAAAAGAGATAACCAGGAATATAATACTAATAGTTAAGTAACCCAACCACATCATTAATGGTGAATAAGCAACCCAAAAGGATGGATTAGGTTCTCCTAATGTTATTGGGGTTGAGATAGAGTTGAAATTAATGGCAAAATAAATCATAACAATCCCGGTTTTAATGGCATATATCCAGCGCCAGAGAAGTGCCATTTGGTTACCGGAGGTAACATTAATATTAGGTTTTTCCTCAGTTTTTTTCTTCTTCTTTTTCTTGATTTTAACCGTAGGTTTAGGAGGTGTACCACCTCGTAAGGGCATAACCATTACCTTCTTACCACTGTCTTCTACGCTTCCTACATAAAGATACATTCCTAATCCTAATAAAATTACCATTTCTGCATAGGCAGAATAAAAAACAGGATTACCAAAATTGGCAATAATCCGCCATGGATTCCATGATTCCCAACTTAATGGGTCTTGACCAAAATGCTGAATCATACCATAGCACGAAGAGGCTAATCCGGCATAAATTATTGCCTTTATGAGTCGATAAAGTTTAGGTTTGGTATTAATAAAATTAATAATCACGAAAAACTGAATAATATAACAGGTAATAGCGGTTAAGCCTTCATAACGCTTATAAGTCCCTATTAAACTCATCATTGGGTTCATAGACAAAACGGTTGAAATAATTGTAGAGGCAAAGAATCCTAAGACCGCCCAACTGATAGGGGTAGAAATAGATTTATAATTTTGAGTTATGACCATCTTGAGCAACCAGGCAAGTAATATAATCAGGGTAAGAATATACATTAAGCCTACTTTACTCAGGTCAAAGGTACTATAAAGGTGGATATCAAAGTAGAGTGGAATAATAAAGGCGATGAGTATCACACCGTTTTCAGCTATCCAATCACACCATTTAATTACATCCTTAGTTTTTAAGTAATAAATTATTAGCCAACTCAAAAATATGGCTAATCCTGCGAATAAAAATAAATTAATCATACTTATTCCTCCATTCTTTGTAAGCGTTCAGGTATCAGAGGACAGAAGAGCAGAAGAGCAGAAGTCAGAGAACAGATATTTAAGGCAATATCTTTGACCTCTAACCTCTGACTTCTATTCTCTGACTTCTGCTCTTCTGCCCTTCTGCTCTCTATCCCCTCGGATGATATTTTGCATGCAAAGTTTTAAGTCTGGCATGGTTAATATGCGTATAAATTTGTGTTGTGGTGATATTAGCATGTCCTAACATCTCCTGAACACTTCGTAAATCAGCATCATTAGCTAATAAATGTGTTGCAAATGAATGACGCAAGGTATGAGGGGAGATATCCTTTGTTATCCCACCTACCAGGGCATATTTTTTAATCATCTTCCAGAGTGCTTGTCTTGTAATCCCTTTTCCTCGCCAATTTACAAATAACCTCGCTACCTGATTACCACTTTTAACTAAACACGGTCTTCCTTTATCTAAATATTCTCCAATATGATTTGAGGCTATCTTACCCATAGGAACTATCCTTTCCTTTGAGCCTTTGCCTATAATATTCGCAAATCCTATCTCCAAATTGATTTGGTTCATATTCAGGGATGTAACCTCTGAAACCCTGGAACCGGTAGCATACATAAATTCTAACATGGCTTTATCTCTTAAACCAAGGGGTTTAGTTACATCTGGTTGATTTAATAATAATTCCACCTCTTTATAGGTTAAAAATTTTGGTAATTTACTTGTTGCCCATGATTTTATAGACGGCGATTCCAAATAAAGGGTTGGGTTAAATTCAATTAGCCCTTCATTTTCCATAAATCGATAAAATGTTTTGATACCGGCTACCTTCCGACTAATACTTACCGGTTTTAATTGAGTATTGCGTAGAAAGTTAAGATAATCGGTTATCTCTATTTTCTTTGAATCCCATGATTGAATTTTATTCTTTTCAAGAAATGAAAGATATTGTAATAAATCACTTTCATACGCCACACAAGTATTAAGTGCCAATCCTCGCTCTATCTTTAAATAATTAATAAAATCTTCTATCTGCTTTTTCATTTTAAAGCGTAAGCGTTCAGGTGTCAGGTATCAGTAGCCAAAGCCGGTAAAATCAAGGGAAAAGTTAATCCCACGATTGGACACCTTCTCTATTGTGTGGTTTAATCCCTTTAAAAAGGCTTGCCTTGTAACTGATAGCTGATGGCTGACACCTGAACGCTTACTTTAAATCTAACAAACACAGCCTTCAGCCTTCAGCCTTCAGCCTAAATACCTGAATAGTTACGAATTATTATATTATACCATAAAAGATAAAAATTGCAAGTAAAAAATTGTATTAAGTAGAAAAATAAATAATTGTTGACATTTTTATTTTTTGTGTTATACTTTATTATATGCAAATCATTAATTAAGTTGACATAAAATATTGCCACAGATTCACAGATTAATAATATAAAATATTCTAAAAAAGAGATATTCCTTACAATCTGTGGTAATCTGTGAATCTGTGGC
>JBDRHR010000046.1:0-16052 GCA_043816605.1 Nitrospirota bacterium | reverse complement strand
CACCCTGACTTAACATAATAATGTCCTTTTCTGCCATATTGCCTCCTTATTATTAAAATATGAGACATTATAGCACTTTTTAGGACATTTCTATTTTGGTTATTTAGGACATTTCTATTTTGGTATTACAGTTAAATTCTCGAAAGGGAATTTGTTTTCTTTGGAGAGCGTTGCACAGGACTTCCCGTAGAATCTACGGGGAAGCAGGATTTATCAGAAGAAAATTTGCAATAGTAGGCTTCTACTTAACATTTTTGAGTTTCCGAAATAGTAATATTTGTAGAATTACTATCCTAATTTTTAACCCCGTAAGGGTTAAAATCCTATCCAAATTATTAACCCCAGCGGGGCGACATGTTATTTCTTAACCTATTCAAATAAATATTTTTCGTTGTATTTGATTTCAGGTCGCTCCTACGGAGCTACGGTTTATTACCCTATCAAAGGCTACAAACATATAGCTCCTACGGAGCTTTGTCTATCAATAACTTTTTTCTTTTTTTAGCTATTCTAAATGTCAAGAGGGTAGGTTATGATATTTTTGCTATTTTTGCAATAAATCTTTTACTAATGAAGTGTTATACCAAGTTGCAATCAAAAATATATTAATTAGGTTAATAGGTTCAAGGTTCACAGTTCAAGGTTAATTGTCTAACTCCTTTTCTAACCCTGAACCTTGAACTCTGAACCTATCAACTGTCCACCTGAGTAAATATATACCTTTGATTGCATTTTGGTATTAACCCTTATTATTACTGGGTCTGATTTGCAACGGTCTCAAAAAAAATGGGGAAGTATTCTGAAATAAACTGGGGAATTTAGCTGAAACTCGACAATTACTTTATTCTCCGGAAAGGGGACACGATGTACTGTGGCTATCCTTTCTTATTTCAGAAAAAATATTGACATTGTTTATGAAATTTGTTACAATAAAAATGCGTCAGGAGGTAGGAAAAGATGGATTTAAAAAATGAGTTATTGTGGCTAAAGGAAAATTATCCCAAGATGGTGGATGTGGATAAATTCGATGAAATCCGCACCAAATACCTGAAAGGTAAATTAGAGGTAGCCTACGAAGACGAAATCCAATCATTAAAACAAACTAAGTATATGAGTTCCTACGAGGAATTGCTTGCAATCGAAGAACAAAATGGACTCCCACAGGGGTATTTTCAGAAAAGGGGAATTAAACTTGGGAAAACCGGCAAGCTGGGAATGATAGTATTAAATGGCGGCGTAGCAACATCTTATGAAAAGGAGTTGGGCTATCGCCCTACCAAAGGCATATTTCAGGCAATTATGCTTACACCCATTAGCTTCATAGCCATTAAACTTCACGCTATCTATCAGTTTCAAAAGGAGGGAATACTTATCCCGACCTATTTTATGAACAGCCCCGCCACAGATAAAGATACCCGGGACTATCTTGCCAAATTTAATAATTTCAACCTGCAAATCCAACCAATGTGTTTTTGCCAGGATTCAGGCTGGCCAAGAATCACCCCCCAAGGCAATGTGATTGTGCGTAAAAATGGCCGCCAAGCAAGTATAATTCCTAAAGGTCACGGAGATGTCTATCAGGCTTTTGAGCGAAGTGGACTCTACGATAAATTTATAAACGATGGTGACGAAATCCTATTAATTTGTAATGTGGATAACTCCGAGGCAACGATAAACCTTGCTATTGCAGGTTACTTCTCTTGGCTAAACGAAAGATGGTGTGTAGAAATAATGTTTGAATCTGCTCAACAAAGCTGTGATGACAAAAAGGGCGGCAAATGTGTTTTGCTGAGAAAATCTGATGGGAAGATGGGTCCCGGCATATTAGAATTGACCCGAATCTCACCGCGTCTGCAGAAGGATTTGGAAAACATAAACGAATTTAACACCAATATCGCCTGGTTACATACATCAATTGATAGACGGTTATTTGACCTGCCGTTCCGGGCGGTAAAGCAAACTATGCAGAGTGATGTGGACAATCAGGAGATAAATAAAAGCGGGAATAAACAGGTGCACCTGATAGAGGTAATCCAGTTTGAACACGAAATGCATAAAATAATGGAACTCGTCCAATCAAGTCATGGACATATACTTTTTGTCCCACGAGAGGAACGATTCTGGCCTAATAAATATTTCTCTGACCAGATTGATAAGCAAAAACAACTAATCGAAAAATATAAGGATTTGTATGATTGGATGTTTGAATTAAACCCGCAGGCAAATGAATGTATATTACCGATTAAAGAGGAATTACTAAATCAACATGGGTTTAAAAAAGAAATGATAACTTCACAAATAAGAATTAGAGAGTAGTTTCATCCACTTTAATAATCTCCTGAACACTTATCTGAATTGGGGAAAGGAAATTTTCTGCCTCGTTTTTAAAAAACAATATGCGTGGTATTGTTTGACTTCCAAAATCATAATTAGTTAAAGGAGTTGAGAGGAATCCTTGAGTATTTTCCTTTGAGATGATAATTACCGGTCTAAATATTGCCTCAAAACCGGTTCTAAGTGCTTTATACATTTTATCTAAAGATGTAATTTTTGTATCCTCACCAAATTGTTCAGCAAAAGCAGGGGTTTCTTCCCTTTTGCCTAAACAAACAGTTATATGGGTAGTGTATCTTTCAGGATAATGCGTGGCATAATACTTACCGGTAAGTATATCCCCGGGTAAAATAAGATTAACCACATTTTCATCTAATGGTAGATATGAGTTTGTTGCCCTCCAAA
Source organism: Nitrospirota bacterium (assembly GCA_043816605.1). Lineage (GTDB taxonomy): Bacteria > UBA9089 > CG2-30-40-21 > CG2-30-40-21 > SBAY01 > JBDRHR01. The sequence goes on along the minus strand of JBDRHR010000046.1, from coordinate 13,313 downwards.
TATCTATTCCTTTTTTTCCATCTTTATCTGCTTTTTCATAGACAGCATATCCTTTATTTGACATTAAATCAAATACCTCCCAGGTAGATGATTTCCAATCACTATCATCAATTAATCCTATTTCTATTAAAAACTTATCTATGGCGTCATATTTATCTAATTTTTCATACCGACTTGAATTTAATATCCGATAAATCTTCTCCCAATCCTCTTTTTCCTGGGGATAGGTAAGTTCTACCATACCTGAATGATAATTATTCAAAGTAAATTTTAATTGGTCATTGACGACATTATCCATTATTTCCTTGATTTTGCTCACCCTCAGTGAGTAATCAAACATTTCATTTACCGAAGAGTAGCCCAACTCTTCAGATAATTTCAGTAGCCAAACCGCATAAAGCATTTGAATTGTAGCGGTACAAGTATATTTTTCACCCTTATTTGGAATTTCATCAACAGTTAATCTTCCCCAAAATTTACTTATGTAGGGAAATAGAGGAAAGCGACCGTGTTTTGTAGAAAAATAAGAAACAGAGGTGCTGTCTGTTATTTCTGCATTACTTTTTTCTACCAGAAGTGCATTTATATCTTGGAAATAGGAATTTAATATAATCAAAACAAAGGCAATGGAAATGACAAAAATAACCTTTTTAAATAAATTAGTGTCATTTTTTGTAATTAATTCACCCATATTTTTCCCTCTAACCCACCCCTAACCCCTCCTATGAGGGGAATATTTGTGAGGTTATATCAAACCTTGAACCCTGAACCTATAACTATATATCGGCAAAATTATTAATTTTCTTAATAATTTTTGTTGACAATATATGAATTTAAATGTAAAATTGTAACTACTCAGCCATAGAAAAAATAGAACGCAGATGACGCAGATAAATATGATAAATGCAGATAATTACAAACATTAAGAAATCACACAAAAAATATTGGCGATTTTTACAACGCAAGGTTTTTTCAAATAAAAAAATCTTATTAATCATAAAAAATCAGCGTCATCAGCGTTCTATGTATTAATATAGATGAGTAGTTACATAAAATTAATCTTACGGAGGAAAAACGATGGAACTAAAGTTTGATGAGAAGGGATTAATCCCGGCAATAATTCAGGATGAGGCAACGAAAGATGTCTTAATGGTTGCTTATATGAATAAGGAGTCATTGCAAAAGACATTAGAGACGGGTAAAACTCATTTCTGGAGCAGGTCAAGACAAGCCTTCTGGCTAAAAGGAGAAACCTCAGGTCATTTCCAGTTAGTTAAAGAGATATGGTATGATTGTGATGAGGATACATTGTTAGTTAAGGTAGAACAAATAGGTGATGTTGCCTGCCATACCGGCGAGCGCTCTTGCTTTTACAGAAAGATTGAGATACTGTAGAGAAAGTGAGTAGGTGGGAAAGTGAGAAAGTGGGAAGGGAGACCATCTCAGGGGAATCTCACTTTCTCACCTGCTCACTTTCCTACTTTCTCATTATCTCACTATCTCATTGTAAAGGTAACGGTATATAGATTATTCCTTTTAGGGTTATCCACATTAGATTTTCTATTAAGGGAGTTATAATTCATATCACAGGAGATTTTCCTACTAAACTGATGCGATAATCCGAAATTGAGTGATTGAAGTTTATCCTCACGAGTGCTGTTTTGCCAATCCCCGTGCATAGAAGATAAAGATAGATTAAGATTTGCTTTTTTATTTAGTTCCCTGCTAATGTTTATCTTAGCCGTTTTGACAGTAATTGGGTCAGTACAAGAGCGGGTAAAATTTGTTGCCTGTTCAAGAGTAAGACAAAATGTAGTTTTTTCATTAAAATTACGGGTAAGGTTTGATTGGAAGGCAGCAGATTTTCCATATTCACTTGTTGTCCCGGCTTCACTCGCCATCTTTTCATACTTAATAATTAAATTACCCTTAGTTTTAGGACCCAATTCATATTCTATTCCTGTCCCCAAAAGGTGCAAATTTAAACTGGAATTGTTTTTATAATCCCTTTTCCTCGATTGATAGACACCAATTCCCCTTAGTCGTTGAGATAATAGATAATATATATCAAGAAATATTTCATTCTCTTTACTATCCCACATTTCCTCCTGTCTAATATCAAAATCCTCATATTGATACTTGATATCGGTTTCAAGTCGAGATGTTATGGTGAATTTTATTGTTCCTGCGAGATTTCGTTTTAAATATTCCCGCTTAGTAACTGAGAAATCCTCTTCAACGGTTTCCTCTTTATCTTCTATAATATCACCATTGATTAAAAGAAGGAGTTTATTAGAGAATTTATGTCCTCCTATAAGATTAAGATTGTGATTTTGTGCCTCTTTTTTAATGTTTTGATAGTTTATAAATTTTGGTCTATACTCTATCTTATAATACCATTGATTGGCAATTAGTTGGGTATTTATTCCTGGAGTAATTGTGGTTATAAATTCGGTTTTCCCTGACGGTTCAAAAGAGATATTATCATTATATTCAGCCCCTACGCTGATAAAGGTATCAGGCTTGATTTTGTCTAATGCCCGGGCTACTGAAGGAATGAAAAAAATTACTGAAATTAGTATTAACCACTCAATTTTCATATAAATAGATTATCATTATTTTCTATAAAAGTCAAGAAAAGAAACAACGCTCAATATCATAAATGGTCAATTCATCATCAATAAATTGAGTATTGTATCCCCAGAATTACCTCCATAGAGCTAAAATTAAATCCTGATTTGTGTTCCCAGTTCAATCACCCTGTTTGGAGGAATATTGAAAAAAGTAGTGGTGGTTTGTGCATTCCGGGACAAAAACATAAATAACAACTTACGCCAGTACCACATTTTTGATGTTCCTGTTAGTATAAGAGTTTCCCTTCCGAGATAAAAACTTATTTGCTCCACTGGTACATCAATACCTTTATTCTTGCATAGACTGATAACTTCAGGGACATCTGGTTTTTCCTGAAATCCATAATGAGCAATAACCTGATAAAATCCATGATTAAGGGTAATCACATCTACTTTGTTTTCTGAAAGCACTTCGGGAATATTTTCGGATACTATTGAAAGCAGTATGACTTTTTCATGCAGAACTTTATTATGTTTAAAGTGATGCAGTAATACCGGCGGGATACCGGCGGGTTTGGATGACATAAAAACAGCAGTACCTTTCACCCGTACGGTATCTTTTATGGCAGAATCATTTAAAAAAACATCAATCGGAAAGAACCCGTTTAACATATATTTATTTAATTCTTCGCGTCCTTTCTTCCATGTTGTCATAAGCGTACAAAAGAATATTCCGGCAGCCAACGGTACCCACCCGCCGTAGATTACTTTGGTGGCATTTGAAAGCAGGAATGAAAGGTCTATTATTAAAAATAAACCTACAATAGAGATGATTTTAAAATAACTCCATTTCCACTTTTCTAACGCTATTTTAAAAAGCAAAATGGTCGTAATAGTCATCGTGCCCATGACTGCTATACCATACGCCGCTGCAAGATTAGATGAATTTTTAAAGAATAGCACAAGGGTTACGCAGCCAAGCATTAAAAATAAATTTACTTCGGGGATATATATTTGTCCCTTGATTTCACTGGAGGTATGGATAATATTCAAACGGGGGATATATCCAAGCTGCATAGCTTGTTGTGCGAGAGAGAATGCACCTGAAATTAATGACTGGGAAGCGATGACAGCAGCAATCGTTGCAATGACAATCAGCGGGTACAGAAACCAACCCGGGGCGAGAAAGTAAAAAGGATTTTCTATTGCCTTTGCACCACCGCCGAGTATCGCTGCCCCTTGACCAAAGTAACTGAGCAATAATGCCGGATATACCAGAAAATACCATGCCAGGCGGATTGGTTTTATACCGAAGTGCCCCATATCCGCATATAAAGCTTCTCCTCCGGTAATACACAACACCACAGCTCCGAGAATATGGAACGAACGCCAATGGTTCTTCAGAAAAAAATCAATTGCATAATAAGGATTAACGGCTTCTAAGACTACGGGGGCATGAATAATAGAAATCAGACCTAATACACCGATTGTTACAAACCATATTATCATGCAGGGACCAAAAATTTTGCCTATTCTGCCGGTACCAAATCTTTGAATCATGAACAATCCAATAAGAATAATTATGGTAATAGGTATGACTACTGATTTGAGAACAGGTGCGGATACCTCTAATCCTTCAATAGCACTTAATACTGTAATAGCAGGGGTTATGATCCCATCCGCTAAAAGTAAGGCTGTTCCGAATATTCCAAGTATTAATAAAATACCGGTTTTTCTAATATTGTTTTTATCTTTGTCGGGGGAAAATGACATTGCCAGCAATGCCATAATACCGCCTTCACCCTGATTATCAGCCTTCATAACAAATGTTAAATATTTGATAACAATGACTATAGTTAATGACCAAAAAATAAGTGAAAGTATTCCTAAAACATTTCCAATAGTAGGCGTGATGGCAAAAAATGAATTGAAACACTCCTTTATTGTATAAAGCGGCGATGTACCGATGTCTCCAAATACCACACCTAAAGAACCAATTGCAAGGAAAAATAATTTTTTATTAATATTTAATTTTTTGGCAACCGGTATATCCATGTTAATTTTCATTTCATTTTTAATAGTAGGCTTATCATTTTGCCGGGTTTGGTCAGATGTAGGTAATGATTTGGAATTTAATATAACATTGTTAGTTGCCATTTTTTACTCACCTCAACGGTTACTGGAATTTTGCAATAGCTAAATCTAATTCTTTTTTAATCTGGACATCTTTTTCTTTGTCTTTCCATTTTTTAAACTCATTAACGATTTGTTCTTTTCGTAATTCACCTAAGGCATAAATAGCGGCTAATTGCAATTGATGGTCATTACCTCCGGCAGTTTCCATTAAAGGCGGGATTACCTCATCAAATTTTAATGTCCCCATAGCGATGGCAGAGGCTACGCGAATGTTCTGCATCTCGGTTTCATCCTTTAATATTGTTATTAAAGGGGCAATAGCCTTTTTACTTTCCATTTTAGACAAGAGTTGGGCGATGATAAATCTAAGTTTCCAATCCCTTTTTTTGTCTGAAAGCACTTTGATAAGCATAGGAACAGACGGCTTACCTACAAACCGCAAGTAGGAAATTTGTGGTCTACCGGTATCGAATATATAATCAATATCATTTGTGGAGATACAGAGCTTCTCTAATAGCCCAATCTGACGCCAAATCTCTTTTTTAATATCCGCACCTATATCCGCAGTTTCTATTCTTTGAAAGCTATGCCTAATCCATAGAAACATGCAGATTAAAATTAGCCCAAAGACAAATATAGCCAAAGATGGATTTGGGGGTTTACGCATGAGGTGTTTCCTCTTTCATAACCGTTCAGGTTACTGCAAAATAGATAGTAAAAACTGTAAAATGGGTACTGTTCAATGAAAAATGTAAAATAAGAATGCGTAGGAAAGAAAAATAAATCATACAAGATGTTCTAATTTCCAATTTTTCATTATCCATTTTACAGTTTACAGTTCTTTACACTCCAAAGTCTTTAATTATCTGAACGGTTACTCTCTTTCACGAATTTAGCGATTAAGTCCCCTACCTCAGAAGTGGACAACCCCATTTTACCTGCCGCCATATCCTTGATATACCCTGAAGAGAGAAGTTTAATTACCGCATTTTCAACTAATTCTGCGGCTTTTGTTTCACCAAGATGGTTTAACATCATTTGTAGACTCAAGATACCGGCTAATGGATTAATCTGATTCTTGCCGGCATATTTCGGTGCAGAGCCATGAATAGGCTCAAACATTGATACCCCTTCCGGATTGATATTACCTCCTGCGGCTATACCCATTCCACCTTGAATCATTGCCCCAAGGTCTGTAATTATGTCACCAAATAGATTACAAGTAACGATTGTATCAAACCACTCTGGATTTTTTACCATCCACATACAGGTAGCATCAACATAAACGGTGTTTTGTTCCACCTCTGGATATTCCTGTCCTACCTCTTTGAACACTCTCTGCCACAGGTCATGTCCATAAGTTAGCACATTTGATTTATCACAAAGGGTAAGTTTCTTTTGAGGGCGGGTTTTAGCCAGTTCAAAGGCGTAGCGGATACATCGTTCGGTCCCTTTTCGGGTATAAACTGCCTGCTGAATTGCCACTTCGTCTTTGGTGCCTTTTTTAAGAAACCCACCAATACCACAATAAAGACATTCTGTATTTTCCCGCACCACCACAAAATCAATATCCTCTGGCCCCTTATCTTTAATTGGGGTATAAACATGGGGATAAAGTTTGATTGGTCTTAGGTTAATATACTGGTCAAGCTCAAACCGAATTTTAAGGAGCAATTCCTTCTCTAAAATACCCGGCTTTACCTTTGGATGTCCTACTGCCCCAAGGTAAATACAGGACATCTGCCGAAATTCAGTCAAGGCAGAATCCGGCAATACCTCACCTGTCTTCAGATACCGCTCTCCACCAAAATCATAATAAACTAATTCATACCTTAAATCCATTACCTCTGAAACTGCCTTTAATACCTTGAGCCCTTCTCTTACTACCTCAGGTCCAACTCCATCACCCGGAATAACCGCAATTTTGTACATAATTTCTTTCCTCCTCTTTTATCCGCAGACTTCGACGTGAGCTCAGTCGAACGATTACGCAGATTTCACAGATTAAAATCCGTGGTTACACTTTTTCCCACCTGTTAGAGTCTACCACATTTTTTAATTAAATGCAACAAAAAAAATTTACCACGAAAGCACGAAAATTAGAAATTACGAAAAAGATTTTAATTTACTATTCTCTAAAATTCCCCCAAATCCTTTTTCGTGTTTTCTCCCTTTCGTGCTTTCGTGATAAAATTTTCGTGATTTCAAAAGTTGAATTTTAATGTTGTTGCACCTAATTCTTTTATGATTTTAAGCATGACCGGACCTAAAACAATCAGCAGAATTGTGGGAAAGATAAAAAGGATAAGTGGAAAAAGCATTTTCACAGGGACTTTCATTGCTTGTTCTTCTGTGCGTTGTCGCCGCAAAGTTCTAAGTTGTTCTGCCTGAATTTGAATTACCCTTGCAATTCCCACGCCAAGCTGTTCTGCCTGAACAATATTATTAATAAATAATTGTAAGTCTTCTACCCCGGTCCGTTTTCCAATATCCTTTAATGCCTCCCTGCGAGGTTTTCCCATCACCATCTCCTCTAATGCCTTTTTGAATTCCGAGGCTAATGGTCCTTTTGTCTTTTCAACTACCTTTGATAAAGACAGGTCAAATCCTAATCCTGCCTCCATACTTACCTGTAATAAATCAAGGGTATTTGGTAATGTCTTTGAGATTAATTTTTTTCTTATGGTTACCTGTTTACTTAGCCAGAATTTAGGAACTACAAATCCAAATCCAAACCCACTTAAGGCAAAAACAAGAATTAAGATAGGTGGATTTAGTTGAATAAATAGACAGCACATCAAGACAAGAAACAACAAAACCAAACTTATCAAAATTTGTAAGACCATAAATTCATTTGGCTGTAAATTACCAGGATTTCCGGCCATAATGAGTTTTGCAAGAAATCTATCTTGATATGCAGAGGATTCCTGATTTTTTCCCTTAGTAAAACTTAAAGCTATTTTTTGGATAACCGGTTTAATCATCCGTTCAAAAAAAGATTTTTTTAATTCCTCTTCATCTAAAGAGATTGGTGTTTGTTCCGGTTTTTTAATGGCGGTTAACTTTTTAAGCCGACTGCGGACTTTATCCCCTTTAGAGGCAACCATACCAATAATTAACAGAGAAAAGGTAGTTATAATCATTAAGATTATAAGTAATAACAAAAGGTTCATCTCGATTTACCTCTATTGTGATTCAGATAACAGTAGAAAGTAGAAAGTTTATAAAGTTTATAAAGTTTATAAAGTTTATAAAGTTTGTAAAGTTTATAAAGTTTGTAAAGTTTGTAAAGTTTGTAAAGTTTGTAAAGTTTATAAAGTTTGTAAAGTTTATAAAGTTTATAAAGTTTGTAAAGTTTGTAAAGTTTGTAAAGTTTATAAAGTTTATAAAGTTTATAAAGTTTATAAAGTTTGTAAAGTTTGTAAAGTTTGTAAAGTTTATAAAGTTTGTAAAGTTTGTAAAGTTTGTAAAGTTTGTAAAGTTTGTAAAGTTATGGAATTCTGCTTTACTTTATAACTTTATAAACTTTATAAACTTTCTACTTTCTACTCTCTACTCTCTCACACCTCCACCTGTATTATTTTTCTAATGATAAGTATGCCTATAGCTTGCATAGTAATACAGATGCCAATTATACCCCAGCCTGTATGTTCGGTAATAAGAAGTTTATAAATATCCGGTTGAAGAAAATAGAGAATTAATCCTAATATTATGGGTAAAAGTGAAATAATAAGTCCTGAGAGTCGTCCTTGAGCGGTTAATGTTTTTATTTCTCCTTTAATTCTAATTCGTTCCCTGACCGTATAAGCTATCCTGTCTAAAATCTCTGATAAATTTCCACCAATTTGTCTTTGAATCAATACTGCCGTAACTACCAAATCTAAATCATCACTTTCTATTCGATTAGTGAGATTATAAAGTGTCTTTTCTAATGGTACCCCTAAATTTTCCTCGCGAATTACCCGACTAAATTCAATCGACATTGGAGGAAATGTCTCTTTAGCTACCATATCCAATGCCTGTAAGAAACTATAGCCTGCTTTAAGAGAATTTGAGATAAGAGAAAGGGCATTACATAACTGCCTGGTAAAGGCAGACAGACGCCTTTTTTTTAGATGGTGTAAAAAGATATGGGGAATAAAATATCCCAGCCCTCCTCCGATGATTAATCCAACAAAAAATAGTTTTGAAAAAAGTAGAACCCCAATAATTGCCAGGCAAAGTGTTACGAATATGTCAATCAAGATAAATTCAGAAGGACGAAGTAAAACCCCGGCTTTGGCTAATTTATCTTTAATATGAGACAGGTATCCTTTAAAAAATATAAAATTGATTAATTTAGTTACAAGTTTAGTTGAAAATCTCTCTTTTTGATAACCTTGTTTAATGGTAGGTTCTAATGAGGTAAAAGTGGCTTCTACATAAGGTTTTAATCTACTTTTAAGTTTCTTTTTCTTTCCTTTCTTTATTATTAGCAAAAAGAAACAAAGCATCAAAATTAAAAAAAATATAGCAAATAATAGAAATTTCATTTCCTAACACCCTTTGTTAGTAAGCATTCAGCACTTTTCTCTTTGGATGAAAAAGGTGTTACTACACAAAAACAAGAAAGTGTAAATTTGGGGGAGTCTCCTTTGTCTTGTTCTTCATGTTTTTTGCTAACTGCTAATACTTGATGGTTGAACGATTAAGTGGTGTCCCAAGTTGGCTAAAATTAGGGAGGCATTAGAGTCGTAGAGAAAAAATAAATGTAAACTGTAAAATGGATAATGAAAAATTGAAAATTATCGTATTTCGCTTGACTTACCACTCTTTATTTACGCATTCTCATTTTACATTTTTCATTTTACAGTACCCATTTTACAGTTTTTCAATAAAGTTAGCCAATTTGGGACACCACTAACGATTACCTTGGAATAAGGAGTTTTTGTAAAGATTCTGTTACTTTATCCTCGCTACTTGCTTCTCTTATCCTGTGTATTTCTTCAATAGATTGTTTCCAGATAGCTTCATTAGTACTAAATTCAGCTAAATATTCCAGTCCTTCACGGTCTTTGACTTTAAGCAGATCCTCAACATATTTTTCTAATTCTGCAATCGCCTTAATACAGGTATCTTTATAAATGCCTTTAGTAGTTCTAATTACATATTTGAGACATTTTACATCGTTAATCTCTTCTACGGCTCTATTTCGCTTTACTCTATTTGCCCCTAATGCCGCCACATATCTTAACGCATCTATATCCTTAGATTTGATTAAATCCTCTAATAATTTTTCCAATCCATCTACTGCTTTCTTTTTCGCCTCATTGTCTTTGCTGAAGATTAGTAAGCACTTTAGCCCATCCCGGTCTTTAAATCTAACAAGTTTATCCGTTAATTTTTCAAGTTCTTTTATGGCACGATTAGCTGTATCCCGATACATGTTCCATTGAGCGACAAATCGCAGTCCTTCGGTATCTTTAAACTTAGATAATTCAGAGACTGCTTTGCTTCTGACATCTCTATATCTTCCCCACTGGGCGATATATCTTAATCCTTTCAGGTCCTCAAATCTAACTAATTCCTTAAGTGCTTTAACCCTATTATCACTAAAATTACTTGCTCTGGCTACATACCTCAAGCCTTCTAAATCCTTAGATTTGACTAATTCATTAATTAGTTTCCCTAATTCTCTAATTGATTTATCTCTTATACCGGCACAGATACTATGAGAATCCCTGATTAATCGGTTGATGAGTTGTTTCATCACTTCCTGGACTTCCGGTGTTGCAGGTTGTTTAGAGAGTTCGCGAATCAAAAATCCGGTAGAGACAATTGTTTCCTCTCCAGTACCGGATTGAAGTTTACGGAGTGCTTTTTTGATTTTGGGTACACTACCCCCTTCCAGAACTAATTTTGTTGTAAATGTTGCCATTTTTTATCCCTCCTTGTTTTTAGAGGTTAGAAGTTAGAAGTTAGAGAGCAGATGATTTATAATGTATCTGTTCTCTGTCTTCTGACCTCTGTTTTCATAATCCCTCGGGGTTACTTTTTGATTGGGTAAGAAAAACAACCCCCTACCCCCCTTTATTAAGGGGGAATATGGCACAACCTCGTGTTATTCCCCCTTAATAAAGGGGGTTAGGGGGTTGTTTTTCCCCTTGTAACTGAGGAGTTACCTGTTTTCTGTAATTTGTACTCTGACTTATTTCTTCTTCGTGTGCTTTTCCTTCTTATCATCACGCTTTTCTTTAATAGATTTGAGTGGCTTTTTCTTTTCCTTGCTTTTTTGACCCATTGCTTTTGTTCCCCCTTCTTTATATTTTAATTAGTAACTATTCAGGTTGTTTAGGCTGTAGGCTATTAGACTGTTAGGTAGGAGGAGAAAATCTCCTACCTTCAGCCTAACAGCCTACAGCCTAAACAACCTTTTAACTACAACTCAAGCCAGGAGTGACAATATAATACCTCATTCTTTAATATCTTCATGGTTTTAGAGAATTCAACCTGTTTTTCTGGTGATAAAGAAGCTATCCATTTATCTAAATCAGGTGATTTTTCTAATCCCCTTGCCACCTGAACCAATTCTTTATCTAATGTATCAACAATAGCTGAAGTCAAACCATTCGTCATAAGTAAGGCTAAATAAGTTTGATTAAGTATTCCTCGAAGTTCAGCAGGTGAGCCATTGGATACATTACTTAACCCACATGCAGATTTTAGTTGTGTTCCGGTTAAGTCAGGCAAAATTTTCAAGAATTCGGCGGCGGCTACTACCTGATTTTGGTCAGCACTAACTGGAAAAATAACTGGGTCAACCCAAATATCATCTTCTGAAATTCCTAATCCTTGAGCCGCAGTAAGAATTTCGAAAAATAGCGATATTCGCCCTTCTACATCTCTTGGTAGTCCTGCATCAGAGAGTAAAACGGCAATAAAAGGGACATCATATTTTTTGGCTAATGGTAAGGTAATCTCTAATCGCTCTTTTTGGGCTGAGATAGAATTGATTAACGCCCTTTGTTTGGCTACCTTTAATCCTGCCTCTATAGCTATGGGATTAGTGGTATCCAATGAAAGAGGCACATCGGTTACCTCCTGGACGGTTTTAACTAACCACTCCATCATGGCATCTCCTTCTTTTCTGGCAGGACCAAGGTTTAAATCAAGAATATTTGCCCCACCTTCTATCTGTTTTACCGCTAATTCCTGAATTGGCTTTGGGTTCTTCTCCCTGATTGCCGGACCAATTGTCTTTGACATAATATTAATACTTTCTGCAATTAAAATCATTCAATTACCTCCTTCATAAAGTTTTCCATTTGTTTTTTTAAGGAAAATAACGATATATCTCTTTTCTGTGCAACGCTCTCCTAAACTCTATTGTCTTCTCTTTCTTGTTAATCTTTAAGCCTACCCGATATTCTCCAATTTTAATCTTATAATGCTCTTTCTGTCCCTTAATCTTCTCAAGAAGTTTTTTTCTAAATGGTTCATTTTTCAAAAGCTCTCCGAAGGCTATCTTTTCTATCTCTTTCCTTATTTGTTTAGGAAGCATGGATAGTTCTCTGTAAAATATCTTTCCATGCTTAATCTGCCACATCTTTCAAAAACCTCTGATATATCTTTCTTCCCTTTACCGGTTCATAAAATTCGTCTTTCTCTACATCCTTTATCTTCTGAGATAATAAAAAGTCTTCTATGAAATTCAACAATCTTTCTGGTGTTATCTTGAGCAATTTAGAAAGAATAAAGACAGAAATCCTATAGTCATTTCCCATTTTTATACCCTCAATCTCTCTCTTCTCCACTTTCTCTTTTAAGAGAGCTGTCTCTATATTTAATAGCTCGGCTGATAGATTTAAATCAAGTGCCAATGGAACCATATTTTCCCCTCCAAGGGTATCTTGAGTGAGTGTTACTAATTAGTTTAAGGGATTATAAATTTTATCCCCTTATCTACGCCAAATTTCCTTCACCTACAAAATAGCTTGATTTGCGTTTAAATAATAGATTAAAGGTAGTCAAACTACCATAAATACGCGTAATGTACTGTTGAATATCTATCTTTTCTTCATCAGTCAATTTCTTGTTTGAATTAATCTTTTGCTCTAATACCCTCATCCTATCCCGAAGCATAACGATTTTATGGAAGAATATCTCCATTGGGATATGTTTTGGTTTAATATTGAGTTCTTTTGGTTTTAGTATAATCTCTCCTCCCTGCCATTTCTCACCCAATTCTATCTCTGCCTCTTTTAATAATAACTCTTCACTTAAAACCTCTTGAACAATCTGTCTTATTTTTTCGTAATCTATCTCTCCATTCATATTTAACCACCTTATATAATTAAAAATTATGAATTAAAAATTATTCTTTCATCCCTCAATTTTTAATTTTTAATTTATAATTTTCAATTCTTAACCTTCATTATTTTACTATATTTTAATTTAATTGTCAAGTGAATTTTACTGAAATTTGTAATCGGTCAGTTACGCGTGGATAATTTTATTATTTAAAAGATATGTAGTAATCGAATTTAATTGCCTTTTGTCTAATTCGCTTAATTCGATTACTATTTACAGAATGAATTAATCCACCAATGACTAACCCATTACGAC
>JBDRHR010000045.1:0-6788 GCA_043816605.1 Nitrospirota bacterium | reverse complement strand
CCTAATAAAAACTCATGTCTGACAGAAATCAGATTTTGGTATAAAGATAGATTAACTGGAGTACAGCAAATCAAAAACGAAGAACTAAATTTAGTCCACTTTTAAATCTTAAATAGTCCACTTTTAAATTTTAGCTAACATAATATTTGTAATCGTATCGTAATGGGTCAGTCTTTGGGGGAAATTTGTTCGTAGTAACCCGCTTTAGCGGGTAGATTTAAGGCAAATAACCGCATAAATGCGGTTACTACAAACTCTATCCCCCCTGATAACTGACCGATTACATCGTATCGTAATGGGTCAGTTATCAGGGGGAGAAAAGGGGTCCAGGATTCGAGGGTTCAAGGGTTCGAGTGTTTGTTTTTCCTTATTCCACTTGACCCCTCGCCCCCTCAACCCCTTGAATCCTGTTGATACATTTTTCCATATTCCCCCCAATAACTGAGAAGGTGTGAAAAAATTGCAATTTGGATAAAATAAAGCTTATAAGTCCAGTATTTGCAGGCAGAATTTTTTTAAATATCGTTGAAAACCCGATTTTTTCACACCTTCTGACCCATTACACACCATTTAATTTTTTGCTTGACTTGAGTGGTTTGATAGAGTATAATATTTCCCGGACAGGAAATTAGAGGGAAGAAATACTCTTTTTGGGATAAAAAGGATGTGTCCATCACAGGGAGAATACTCGTAGGCTGTATTTTTTCTTCCCCACCTAAAAATCAAAATTCCTATCATTCTTTCTCACTCACATAAAGAACAGGTGTACCTGGAAGATGTCAATATTTGAATTAACAGCTCCATTTAAACCCTGTGGAGACCAGCCGGCGTCAATTGCCCGGTTAACACAGGGAATAAATGAAGGATTTAAGTATCAAACTTTATTAGGGGTTACAGGTTCAGGTAAAACCTTTACCGTAGCCAATGTAATACATGAGGTCAATAAACCTGTTTTGGTCATCTCTCATAACAAAACCTTAGCCGCTCAACTCTATTCTGAATTAAAAGGCTTTTTCCCACATAATGCGGTAGAATATTTTGTTAGTTACTATGATTACTACCAACCAGAGGCTTATTTACCGGCTACAGATACCTACATTGAAAAGGATTCCTCTATCAACGAAGAATTGGATAGATTAAGGCTTGCGGCTACTTGCTCACTCCTTGTCAGGCAGGATGTTATTATCGTTGCCTCGGTCTCCTGTATCTATAATATCGGCTCGCCGCAGGAATACAAGGATGCATATCTTTTCATGGAAATAGGCGAGAATTTCCCAAGAAACAATATCCTTAAACGATTAGTTGAGATTCACTATGAGCGTAACGATATAGATTTTTCACGAGGGAAATTCAGAGTCCGAGGGGATACGATTGAGATTTTTCCATCCTATAATGAGGATAAGGCATATCGAATTGAGTTGTTTGGGGATGAGGTAGAAAAAATCTGTGAGATTAATCCACTCACCGGTAAAATAATTTCAATCTCAAACCGACTCCTTGTCTATCCGGCAAAACATTTTGTAACCACACAATCCCGATTAGAACAAGCATTGGTTTCTATTGAGCAAGAATTAGATGAGCGATTAACCCACCTCAGAGGGCAAAATAAACTATTAGAGTCGCAACGATTAGAATCAAGAACCAAATATGATTTGGAGATTTTGCGTGAGATAGGCACCTGCCATGGAATAGAGAATTACTCACGCCATTTTGATGGCAGGCGTCCCGGGGAACGACCTTGGACATTAATTGATTACTTTCCACAAGATTTCCTCCTGATTATAGATGAATCTCATGTAACCTTGCCACAATTACGAGGTATGTATGAAGGGGACAGGTCAAGAAAGAGAAATTTAATCGACTATGGATTCAGGCTACCATCGGCTCATGACAATAGGCCTTTGAAATTTGAGGAATTCAAAAACCTGATGCCACAAACAATATTTGTCTCGGCTACACCTGCACCCTATGAATTAGAGATTAGTAATCAGGTGGTAGAATTAATCATTAGACCTACAGGACTAATAGACCCAGCGATAGATGTAAGAAAAGTTGAGGGACAAATAGATGATTTAATCCGCGAAATTAGAGGTAGAGTGGCAAAAAAAGAACGGGTATTAGTTACTACCCTGACTAAACGAATGGCAGAGGATTTGGCGCAATACCTGTCTAAAATGGATATTAAGGTTCAATACTTACATTCTGAAATACAGACATTAGAGCGGGTTGAGATTTTACGAAGTTTGAGGCTGGGTGAATTTGATGTTCTGGTAGGAATAAATCTTTTAAGAGAAGGATTAGATTTGCCTGAGGTATCTTTAGTCGTTATTTTAGATGCGGATAAGGAAGGATTCTTACGCTCAGAGCGGTCTTTGATTCAAGTCTTTGGGCGGACGGCAAGAAATGTTAATGGTCAGGTGATTATGTACGCAGACAATATCACCGGCTCAATGAAAAAGGCAATTGATGAAACTGATAGAAGAAGAAAAATCCAGATTGAATATAATGAGATGTACGAAATCACCCCACAGACCATCCAAAAAGCCATTGCAGAATCCTTGCTTACAACTGCCAGAGATGCTACTTCTTCCAAAGAACCTAACTACCTGAAAGAGGCAAAGATAAAATATAAGGTAAAGGGAGACGCAGGGGTTATTATTAAAGAATTAGAAAAACAGATGTATGAAGCGGCAGATAATTTAGAATATGAAAAAGCGGCTATGTTACGAGATGAAATATATGAGTTGAAAAACCAATTTATAGTAAGCATTCAGTAATCAGGTATCAGGCAAGATAATGGTTCGACAGGCTCACCATGACAATCTGTCACTCTGAGCCTGTCGAAGGGTGTTTGCCAGTAATCAATATCCTATAAAATCGTCTTGAAATCTGATGATTAGAGCTAAAGGCTGATACCTGATTACTGAAACCTTACCAAAAGTTTGTTGACAATATCAGCCTTTTGTGGTAAAGTTAAATGTATAAATGGAAGTAATTACTAAAATTAAGCAGATGCAAGAAAAAAGCGATGAATTAAGGTGCCAGGGCAAAAAAATAGGCTTTGTGCCAACTATGGGTGCACTCCACGAGGGGCATCTGTCTTTAATTCGCCAGGCAAGGTTAGAAAACGATGTGGTGGTTGTTAGTATCTTCGTCAACCCTATCCAGTTTGTTCAAGGGGAAGACTACCACACCTATCCGAGGGATTTTAGTCGGGATGAGGAGTTAATAAAAGGTGTCGGGGTGAATATTATCTTTTATCCAGAGGTTGAGGAGATGTATCCTGGGCAATCACTCACCTTTGTTAATGTTGAGCGACTGACTGAGGGCTTATGCGGCAGATTCAGACCAGGGCATTTTCAAGGCGTAACTACTGTGGTGGCAAAACTATTTAACATTGTTAAGCCACACCGCACTTATTTTGGGCAGAAGGACTATCAGCAGGTTTTGGTTATCAAACGCATGATTGAGGATTTAAATTTTGACCTGGAAATAGTGATAATGCCTATTGTTCGGGCTCAAGATGGGCTGGCATTAAGCTCCCGAAATACATATCTATCTGAGGAAGAAAGAAAAGCCGCTTTGGTGCTGTCTAAATCCTTACAACGGGCAAAAGAATTATTAGAATCGGGTGAAAGACAGGCGAAAAGGGTTATTTCTCTGATGAATGATTTAATTCAGGCAGAAAAATTAGCTCAAGTCCAATACATCGAGATAGTGAATAGCCAAACATTAGAGCCGGTCGAAATAATCGAAAACCCCGTAGTAATTGCCTTAGCCGTTAAAATAGGCAAGACAAGATTGATTGACAATATGACAATTAATCCTGGCAATAAATTGCCTGGCTAATAATTTATAGATGTGAACCTCTTGGCATTAAAATGCCAAGTTTCTTGTAGGTGTGAAATTGTTGGCATCAAAATGCCAAGTTTCATTAATTAAAATTCATGAAGGGAGGAAAAACTCGTGAATAGCGAAAAAACCCGTGCAGGGAAAAGAAACCTTGCGAATGAAAAAGAAATCTCTGAACGGAAAAGAAACCTGCCATTTTAATGGGCAGAAGCTTCCCGGAAATGAAAAAGAAACCTGCCATTTTAATGGCAGGAGCTTCACAATAAAAATCTCTTAGCCGCCGTTGAACGGAAAAGAAACCTGCCATTTTAATGGCAGGAGCTTCACAATAAAAATCTCTTAGCCGCCGTTGAACGGAAAAGAAACCTGCCATTTTAATGGCAGGAGCATCACAACAAAAATCTGTAGCCTGCCGTTTTAACGGCAGGATTTTGGAAGGCATGGAAAAATAAAAAATGGAAACAAAAAACCATAATTTTAAATTCTTTAAAACATCCGGGTCAACGATTTTTCAAAATAATTATCATATTGTTTTCTCTACCAAATACAGACGCAAGATTATTGGCCCTATTTTAACCAAGGAATTAAAGGATATTTATGGGGAGATAGCTGAAGAAAAACCTTATGGGATTGAGATGTTGGGTATTGGTATTGAGGTAGACCATATCCATATTGTAGTTTCTGTCCCACCCGGTACTTCCATAGCAAAGGCAGTGCAAAAACTGAAAGGGTATCCTTCATTTAAAATATTTAAGAAATATCCTGAGCTTAGTGAGAAAATTGGCAAAAGGGCATTATGGCAGACAGGGTATTTTTGTAGGAGTGTAGGGGATATGAACATACCACAGATTATGGCTTATCTTGATAAGCAAAGGGATGTAGAATATTTGGGGGATAGATAATTATTTGCCTTAATCTAATCATGGCAATAAATTGCCATGCTAATAATTTATTGATATGAATCTCTTGGCATTAAAATGCCAAGTTTCATTAATTGAGAATCTCCTAGCATTAAAATGCCAAGTTTCATTTAATACCGGGTTTCATTAATGCCAAATTTCATTGATTGAAACCCGGCAACGGAAAAGAAACCCCGTGCAGAGAAAAGAAACCTGCCATTTTAATGGCAGGAGATTCACAATAAAAATCTGTAGCCTGCCGTTTTAACGGCAGAGAAAGAAAGAGATAGAGATTAACAAATCAATAAGCAAATCAGGAGGTTTTTAATGCAAAATATTGTCCTTATCATTCGAGATGGGTGGGGGATAAATCCTAACCCGAAATATAATGCAATCGCAAACGCCCGGACACCCAATATGGACCTATTTCTAAAAAAATATCCTTATGCGGTATTAGAATCGGCTGGTGAGTCGGTTGGATTACCTCCTGACTACCAGGGTTCTTCAGAGGTAGGCCACCTTAATATCGGTGCAGGAAGGATTGTAGAGCAGGAATTAAAACGAATTAATGAGGCTATAAAAGATGGAAGTTTTTTTAAAAACCCTAATTTCCAGAAGGCTATCTCCAATTGCAAAGATAATAATTCCTGTCTTCATTTAATGGGACTTGTCCAGGATGAAGGAGTCCATAGCCACCAGGAACACCTGTTTGCCATAATGAAATATGCAAAGGAACAAAATATTGGGAAATTGCTCATCCATTTTTTTGCCGATGGACGGGACACACCACCCAAAAGTGCATTGGAATTCCTGAGAACATTGAATGAGAAGATAAGCGAGTATCAAATAGGTAAAATTGCCACGGTAATGGGTAGATATTATGCTATGGATAGAGGGGCAAACTGGAATTTGACCACAAATGCTTATGAATTACTGACAAGGGCAATGGGAGGACGCGTAAATACCCCGGAAGAGGCAATTCAAACCGCATATCAGCAGGGATTGACGGATGAATATATCACCCCTACAATTATAGGTGATTTTGCCGGTATAAAAGGAGGCTTGCCTCGTAACGGTGATTCGGTTATTCATTTTAATTACCGCCAGGACAGGGCTATTCAACTTACCAGGGCTTTTGTTGACGATGACTATCCAGGACAAAGAGGGAGAAAACTTGATATCGTCTATTGCGGTCTGACAAGATATTACGATACATTCCCTTATTATATCCTGGAACCAATGGATGAATCTGAGGGGATGGAGAATCTTTTAGGAGAGGTAATAAGTAATCATGGCTTAACCCAACTTAGAATCTCTGAAACCCAGAAATTCAGGCATGTAACCTCATTTTTTAATGGGAAACTTATTGAACCATATAAAAATGAGGAGCGAATTGAGATTAAGAGTATCTATGACCCGGCAACATTTGCCGAACATCCGGAAATGAATGCATTCGATGTTACTGAACGGGTGATAAAAGAGATAAAATCCGATAGGTTTAACTTCATTGTTTTAAACCTTGCCAATGGTGATATGGTCGGGCATACAGGGAATTACCAGTCGGCAATAAAAGCCGTAGAGGTGGTGGATGAATGCGTAGGAAAGGTAGTTGAGACGGTATTATCCGAGAATGGTATAGCCTTAGTCACCTCTGACCACGGCAATGCAGAGGAAATGCTCGATTACAAAACAGGTCTTACGAAAACCGCTCATACTAAAAATCCGGTAGAATTCATTTATATTGCGGATGATTATAAGGATATAAAACTTAAAAATAGAGGGATATTGTCAGACATAGCTCCGACAATTTTGTATTTATTAGGGATAGAAAAGCCGAAGGAGATGAGCAGCGAAAGATTAATATTGCCTCGTTTCAAATAAATATTGATTTTTTTGTTTTTTGTGTTATACTTTATTATATGCAAATCATTAATTAAGTTGACATAAAATATTGCCACAGATTCACAGATTAATAATATAAAATATTCTAAAAAAGAGATATTCCTTACAATCTGTGGTAATCTGTGAATCTGTGGC
>JBDRHR010000044.1:0-6172 GCA_043816605.1 Nitrospirota bacterium | reverse complement strand
GGTGGCGGCAAAAAATGCACCCTAATCGTAAATTTTTTAAAAAATAATTTTTTCTCTGAAAATCCAGCTCTTGATTTGATTGGATCGCAATGGGGAAAATCGTATTCTGCATAAGGTGTTTGCTTTATCGAATATTCAGTGCCACCCTGAATCGGTTAATCATCAGTTTGTAGTAACCGCATTTATGCGGTTGCTTGCCTTAAATCCACCCGCTAAAGCGGGTTACTACGAACAAATTCCCACCAATCACTAACCCATTATCAGCCTTAATCCAGCCTTAGCATATCGAATAAATTCTTTTATGGATTTAATAGCTAACAGTCGCTTGATGATAAATCCTGGTCTTGCATAAAAACTTTTATAGGCATAATTTAATAAGTCAACCAATTCATCGTAGCTTAAATTTTCATTAAAGATTTGGGGTTTGAAATCTTTGGTTGGGTTTTGGACAAATTTTAGCCAGAAATCATCCTCGAATATTTTTTTCTCCAGACCTAATTGATAGAGGTCAGTATGTGGATATGGAGTAGTGATGGAAAATTGGGCAAAATCGGGTTTAAGTTTTTGGACAAAGCGGATGGTTTCTAAAATCTCCTGGCGAGTCTCACTTGGTGAACCAATCATAAAATCTGCATAGGTAATAAGTCCAACTGTCTTTGTTAGTTTAAACACCTCAATTACCTGTTGAATCGTTATTCCTTTTCGCAGCACCTTCAAAATTCTATCCGTGCCTGCCTCAACGCCATAAGAGATTCTCCGGCAACCTGCCTGTTTCAACTTTTGCAGCAGTTCCTTATCAACGGTATTTATTCTTGCCCGAACTTCCCAGACAATATCTAATTTTCTTTTAATGATTTCCTCACAAATACCCATGGCTACATCTTTTTTAGCCGTGAACAGGTCATCAAAGAAAAATATCTCTTTTATTCCCAAATTTATGATTTCCTGAAGTTCATCCACCACATTCGCAGGACTACGGAATCTGAATTTCTTCCCAAAGGCATGGTAGCAAAATAAGCAATTATAAGGACAACCCCTTGAGAAAAATATTGTAGTCATCTTTTCTTTTTGCCCATGAATAGAATAATATCTCTCCAAAGGTAACAATTCTCTCGCTGGAAATGGGAGACTATCCATGTCTTGAATATATTCACGCGGTTGATTAATAATTATTTTACCATCTACGAGGCAAGCCTCCTTTTTAAAACCTACCCCTTTAATTTCATCTAATGGTTTTCCGTCAGACAGATGCTCAACCAGTTCACAAAAAGTGACCTCTCCTTCCCCAATGACCACCGCATCTACATCTTTTTGTGTCAATGTTTCCTGGGGATAAATCATTAGATGAGGACCACCTAAGACGACATAAATATTTTTATTAACCTTTTTAACTGCATTCGCTATATTCAGCACATCAATCAAAGTAAAGGTAGTAGTAGTAATACCAACCACATCAGGTGATTTTTGCCGAACTTGATTCTCAATTTCCTCTATACCTAATTTTTCAGCTAAGGCATCAATAATTTCTACCTTAAAATTGGTATGTTTCTGCAGGTAGCCGGCAATTAATGCCAATCCAAGCGGTGGATAAAATCCTGCCTCTTCCTCTACATATTTTGGCAGGCAGGTAGTAATCATATTCTTTTGGCTGGGGTTTATTAACAAAACTCTCATTTGGCTTCTTCCTTCTGAAACCTCCACAGATTTCACAGATTACCATAGATGAAAGGCTAAAGCCTAAACTCCAAGAAATTTAAATCTGCGTTAATCTGCGGATTAGTCTTCCTCATAGCTTCCTGGCAAAGACAGTCATTATATCAAAAAGATTTAATTCAAGCCTCATTTTACTCATCGGGGTTAATTCAATTAATTGATACAACAACCTATTTTTAAGCAAGAAACTTAATCTGCGGAAAAAATGGGTCAGGGTCATTGATTTACCCCAGTATTTTATCTTTACAACCTCAAACCCTGTTTTCTCAAGTATTTTTTTTATCGTCTCTTGCGAAAAATAGTAAATGTGCTGAGGCGGTAGAAGCAAATGCCAATGCTTACCCATTAATTTTGCTACGAAACTGCCAATATCACCAGTGGATAACACAAGTAGTCCATTTGGTTTAAGTAAGTTATATGCCTTTTTAAGGTTTAAGGTTGGGTCCGGCAAATGCTCTATTACATCCCAAAAGGTAATACAATCAAAGGATTCTGACTCAAATTCAATATCTAAGAATCTTCCTGTGGTTACTTGCAAGCCTAATTTTTCTGATGAATATTCTGCGGCAAACTTTGAGATTTCAACCCCGTAGGTATCAAAATCATTCCTTGCCTCATCCAAGAAAAATCCCAAGGCACAACCTACATCTAAAAGTCTTCCCCCGCTTCCCCCTCTTACAAACTCCTTGATCCGAGTGAGCCTTCTTTTCAACTCGGGTTTTAATATCTCCCTATCCTGAACATAATCCGTATAGCTTGCGGTTAATTGGTCTCCTCCGACGAAGAAGTCTTTGGAGTAAAACTCTTCATCATCCAGGATTGTATCAATAAATACCAGCTCACAATTTTGGCATTGGAGTATTTTGTATCCATAACGAGGCGAGCCTCCCTTTTCCCATAAAAATTTTATATCCTCTCCGCCACACAAGTTACAGGAACAGTATTTATTCAACTTTTTCCATCTCCCGTAAAGTTTCAGTAATCAGGTATCAGCCTTCAGCTCTAACCATCACCCTTCGACACCCTTCGACACCCTTCGACAAGCTCAGGGTGACACATTGTCTCAGAGTGACACCTTATCTCAGGGTGACAGTGTTGTCATGGTGAGCGTTCGACTGAGCTCACGCCGAAGGCTTGTCGAACCATAATACTAGATACCTGATTACTGAATGCTTACCATCTCCCAGTCAAATTTTTTATTAACTAATTTAAATTTTACTCGTAAAAACGCAATAATTCCCATCAAAACAACCCCGAATGCATCCCTAAATCTTGCCCCCGGCACATAGGTATCAACCTCTACAGGATACTCATTATCCATTTTAATTTTTAGCTGGGTGGCAATAATACCAAATTCCTGCTCACAACTATAGCGATAACCGGTATAATAAGGCAGAATATCATTTATCACCTTTGCCTGAAAAACCCTGAATCCTGACTCAATATCCTTAAAATTAAATCCTCCAATAATAGATGCCCATGTAGAAAGGAATTTATTACCAAACTTTTTATAAAATGGATAGACGGAGAAATCCCGCTTAGTGATAACAAGTTCAAGATTTTTCTTCTCTAAGTATTCGATGATGGAGGTAATATTTTCGGGTTTATGTTGGCCATCAGCATCAATGGTAATAATTAAATCCTCGGGTGAGATTTGGTTTGCATCTAAGAGGTATTTTAGAAAACAAAAGCAATTCCAGAATACCCTCCCTTTTCCGCTATTTCTTTTTAACGAGAAAAAGTGAACATTTCTTGCAAACTCCGGATTAGTTATTTTTCTTTTCCAATCAATAATCCTTTGTTTTGAGGTATCGGTCGAGCCATCATCAACAATAATGATGGTATCTACCTGTGGAATGAGACGAGATAAAACATCTACCACCGTTGCCTCTTCATTAAATACCGGCAAGATAACAATTTTCTTTCTCATATTTAGAATTATACCATTTTAATTCCAAAATTTCAACCTTTTAGTTTGTAAAGTTGAAAACAGTAGAAAGTTATAAAGTTATAAAGTAGAAAGTTATAAAGTTAGAAAGTAGAAAGTTGTAAAGTTGAAAACAGTAGAAAGTTATAAAGTTTATAAAGTTTATAAAGTTAAAAACCTTACAATTTTCTGTTTTCTAACTTTATAACTTTCAACTTTACAACTGTATAACTCTCTAAACTTCCCCCATATTCCTTATTTTTCTATTTTCACCCGAGAATTTTCAGAAATTGACTAACTGTAATAAGTTTTACTCCATGTTTTGATAACTCATCAATCAACACTAAATCTCTTTTAATATCATCATCTCTGCTAACAACATATTCTGCTTTTCCTGAAATAGATGTTTCAATAAACATATTATCTTTTGTATCCCGACAAAGTTGTAAATCGCCTCTAATCCTGATTTCTTTTCCTCTACCATGTAAAATCTTCAATAAACCATTAACTTCTTCTCTTGTTATTCCATATTTCTTTGAGAACTTTACTCGTTGCGTTACTTCTATAAACTCATTTACCATTTCACGACAATAAACTATTTGAAATCTTCCAATACGCAATAGATTAATCAATCTTGCAGGAAAACCAAATGGATTAATCATTGATGAAATCAATAAATTAGTATCAATTACTGCGGTAAGCATAGTTTTCCTTTCTTACCTCTGTAAGTGCCGCATCAATATCTGCATCAATCTCTTCAGATGTAAATTTTGACATCTTTGTTCGTACCGATGTAAGTGCCTGGTCAAATTCCTCTTGCCAATCTTTATCAAGAATATCATGTAATTTTATCTTTTTATCAGATGGAAGAGCCCTAACTACATCCACAATATCCTCAAAAGATATTTTTTCTAAAGTAAGTATATTAGCCATATTCATAACCTCTTTTTTTAAAGTTATAAAGTTGAAAACAGTAGAGAGTTATAAAGTTATAAAGTTGAAAACAGTAGAAAGTTATAAAGTTTATAAAGTTTATAAAGTTAAAAACCTTACAACTTTCTACTTTATAACTTTATAACTTTATAACTTTATACTTTCTAACTTCTTCCTCACCCATACATCTTTTGCCAGAGGGAAACAAAGGTATCAACTATGACAGGGTCAAATTGCGTTCCTTTCTTACTCTTAATCTCCTCTATGGCTACCACCGGGTCTATTCTATCACGATAAGGTCGCTTAGAGGTCATAGCGTCAAAGGCATCTACCACAGATAATATTCGGGCACATAAAGGAATTTCCTCTCCTTTCAGATGGTCAGGATAGCCTGTTCCATCATAATTTTCCCGGTGATGGCGAACTATGATAGATACAGATTTTAATAAAGTAATAGAGGCTAAAATATCCGCACTTTCCTCAGGATAACTTTTCACTACCTCATATTCTTCTTTAGTCAATCCACCTGGTTTTTCCCAAATAGAGTTATTAATCCCCATTCTACCTATATCATGCAAAATAGCCGACATACAAAGTGTCTTTATTTCATCTTCTTGTAAATTTAACTTTTTACCCATCATTTCTACATAATACCTGACCCTTGAGGAGTGTCCACTTGTATATTTACTTCTTGAGTCTATAGCATCAGCCAGGATACCAATAGTATTAACATAAATCTTTTCAAAATCCTGATAAGCCTGCTCTATTTGTTCACGCTCTGACTCTTCTCCTGCTTGAATATTTTTTAATCTCTCCGTATAACTCCCTGCCTCTTCATGAAATGATTTTAGTCTTTCTAATAATTCCGGTATATGTGTTATTTCATCCTCTTTTCTCATCCTATTTCACCTCTTTTTCTTTTACAAATAACAGGCTGGAAGCCTGTCCTACTTGTCCTACCTTTACGGATTGACTTGCAAGTTTATCAGCCAATTTATTCTTTTCTCTCGGTATGTAAATAATTTTAACCTTAGTGAATTTATCCATCAATTCAGATGCTTTAAATGCCAGGGTTTTCAAGGTAGTATTTTTTATTAGATATTCACCGTTTAACTGTTTAACAATTAGTTCACTATCACTAAAAATAGTCAGATTTTTTGTATTTTGGGACAGGGCATACTCTAATGCCTTTATAACCGCACTATATTCGGCTACATTATTAGTCGTCTTGCCGATAAACTCACTGATTTGAGCTATCAGATCTTCTTTTTCATTGTAAATTGCTACTCCAATACCTGCCGGACCTGGATTTCCACTTGAAGCACCATCTACATAACAAATTACGGGACGATTCATCTTCACATTTTTTCCTATGATTTCTTTTGGGAAAATAGAAATTGGAAAATGGAAATTAATACCGCCCATTGTATTTTTCCATTTTCTATACCCTGAAAATTTTGTAACTATTTAGCCAAGTGAAGCTACTCCGTTTAGTTAATTGAAAGCTGACTGTAAACTGTAAAATTGATAATGGAAAATTGAAAATTATATCATTTACGCATTCTCATTTTACATTTTTTATTTTACAGTACCCATTTT
>JBDRHR010000043.1:0-17492 GCA_043816605.1 Nitrospirota bacterium | reverse complement strand
CCTAAAAGCCTACAGCCTTCTCCCCTTCCCCCTACAGCCTTCTCCCCTTCCCCCTACAGCCTAATAGCCTACAGCCTAAACACCTGAGTTTAAGGAGGAATAACTATGTGTGGCATTGTTGGGTATATTGGCAATAAAGATACTGTTCCAATACTTATTGACGGATTAAGAAGATTGGAGTATCGAGGTTATGACTCGGCTGGAATTGCCGTCATAAGTAATTCCAACCTTGAATTAAGACGCAGTATAGGTAAAATAATAAATTTAGAAGAGGTTATTAAAAATAATCCTATCCAGGGGAATATAGGCATAGCCCATACCCGCTGGGCAACCCATGGCAGACCTTCAGAGGAAAACGCTCACCCTCATTGCGATTGCCATAACCAATTGGTGGTTGTTCATAACGGAATTATTGAAAATTATGCCCAATTAAAAGAGGAGTTAATTTCTAAGGGGCATCAGTTCAGGTCACAGACCGATACTGAGGTAATTGTTCATTTGATTGAGGAATATTTAAAAGAAGACCTCACTTCGGCAGTGCAAATGGCATTAACTAAGATAGAAGGAGCTTATGCTTTAGGGGTAATCAGTCTTAAACAGCCTGACCGCATCATTGCGGCAAAATTAGCCAGCCCATTGGTAGTGGGGATGGGGGATGGGGAATTCTTTATTGCCTCTGATGTCCCCGCTATTTTACCCTATACCCGTCAAGTAATATTTTTAGAGGATAAAGAGATGGCTATTCTTACCCGGGATGGGGTAGAGATTACCACATTAGAAGGTACTCCTGTCCAAAAGACGCCTACCTACATAGAATGGGACCCAATTATGGCAGAAAAAGGTGGCTACAGACACTTTATGCTAAAAGAGATACACGAACAACCCAGGGCAATTGAGGATACGATAAGAGGCAGAATTGTAGAAGATGAGGTCTATTTAAATGAGATGAATTTAAGTAAAGAGGATATAACCAATATTGATAAGATATTCATCATTGCCTGCGGCACGGCTTATTATGCCGGGGTAGTAGGCAGATTTATGTTAGAAGGTTTAACTCAAATCCCCACTGAAACCGATGTAGCCTCAGAGTTTAGATATAGAAATCCAATCTTATCCGACAAAACACTTTTGATTGCTATTTCCCAGTCAGGTGAAACAGCAGATACATTAGCCGGGGTTAAAGAAGGTAAAGATAAAGGGGCAAAGGTTATTTCTATTTGTAATGTCATTGGTTCTTCTCTTACCCGTGAATCTAAAGATGGGGTTGTCTATACCCGTGCAGGAATAGAAATAGGTGTAGCCTCGACTAAGGCATTTACTTCACAATTAACCGCACTTTATTTGTTAGCTGTTTATCTTGGCAGACAAAAAGGGGTAATTGATGGACACAAAACTAAAGAATTATTAGACCAACTTCGACTTATACCCAGAGAGGTAGAAAATATTTTAACTCATGAGGAAAAAATCAAGGAACTCAGCCATCAATTCCAGCATTACCATAATTTCCTCTATTTAGGGCGAGGGATTAATTTTCCTATTGCCTTAGAGGGAGCACTTAAATTAAAAGAAATATCCTATATCCATGCAGAAGGCTATCCTGCCGGTGAGATGAAACACGGACCAATTGCTTTAATTGATGAGAATATGCCTGTGGTAACTATTGCGACACAAGGACCTGTTTATGATAAAATCCTGAGTAATATTGAAGAGGCAAAGGCAAGGGATGGAATTATTATTGCAGTAGCCACAGAAAATGATACCCAAATAACGAGAAAAGCAGACTATTGTTTTTATATACCAAAAACGACAGAACTCCTGACCCCCATCTTATCTGTTATTCCCTTGCAATTATTAGCCTATCATATTGCTAATTATCGGGGTTGCGATGTTGACCAGCCGAGAAATCTGGCTAAAAGTGTTACTGTGGAATAAAATTTAGTTGACGAATTGGAGCAAATAAGATATAATGTAAATCAGGTAATAGAACTTATAAGACATATAAAACTTATAAGTCCTATTACCTGAATACTTATGGAAGAAAAAATTGTTATTACCGATTTAGATGAGGATAGATATTCCCGATTGACCCTTATCCCTTGGTGGAATCAGGAAAAGCTGAAAAATACCCTAATAATGGTAGTTGGAGCAGGGGCTCTTGGGAATGAGGTTTTGAAAAACTTAGCCCTTTTGGGCGTAGGGAAGATAATTATTGTTGATTTCGACCGGATAGTCCATGCTGATTTAAGTCGTTCTATACTTTATCGAGCAGAAGATAACGGCAAGAAAAAGGTTGAAGTAGCCACTCAAAGGACGAAAGAAATTAACCCGGATGTAAGAATACAACCATTAGCCGCAAATATAGTTTGGGATGTAGGATTAGGGCTATTTAGACAAGTAGATATAGTTATTGGTTGTGTGGATAATCGAGAGGCAAGATTAGCGATTAATCAGGCGTGCTGGAAAACAAATACCCCCTGGATTGACGGCGGAATAGATGTATTACATGGAATAGTAAGTGTCTTTGTTCCTCCGCAAAGTGCTTGTTATGAATGCACCTTGACCGATTTAGATTATAATATCTTAGGGGTCAGGTATTCCTGTCCATTACTTAGATATGATGATTTATTAGAAGGGAAAACACCAACTACCTCTACGAGTGCTTCAATTATTGCAGGAATTCAGGTTCAGGAGGCAGTAAAAATAATTCATGGACTTGATGTCCCAAAAGGCAAAGGAATAGTCTTTAACGGTTTGACTTATGAAAGCTATCTAATTGAATACCCTAAAAAGTTCAATTGCCTGAGTCATGAATATTACCAGGAGATTATTGAATTAGATAAAGGAGTCCAGGAGACTACTTTTAGAGAGTTGCTTGAATTAGCCAAAAAAGAACTTGGAGAAGGCAGTATATTAGAATTAGACCGTGATATAGTAATTAAATTACGATGTAATAAATGTAAAGAGGAAACCTATATTTTCAGGGTATTAGGTAAGATAACATTAGAGGAAGGTAGATGTCCGGGGTGTGGAGATATAAGACGATTAGAGATGACTAATACTGTTACTTTAAAGGATGAATTTGTAAATAAAACTTTTGCTGAGGTAGGAATCCCTCCATTTCATATCATAGCCGCAAGAAATGGGAGAGAAATTAAATATTTTGAGTTTAGTCGAGATATGAAGAAAATATTAGGAGTAGTAGCATAATGTTTAATTTTAGTAATAAACCAACACCTGTTTTATTGATTTACTCGCAGACAGCGGTAGAGTGTGCTTATTGTCATTCGCCGATAAAATCAGAAACCACAGTTGTAAGATGTCCTATATGTAACACCATTCATCATCCGGAATGTTGGAAAGTTGGAGGTGGATGTGGTGTTTTTGGTTGCAAAAATGCACCGAAGTATAAAAAATAGGCAGATAGGCTGTAGGCTATTAGGCTGTAGGCTGTTAGGTAGTAACTAATAGTCTTCAGTCTTTAGCCTACAGTCTAACAGCCTACAGCCTAAATAATCTGGAGGTAAAAATCAAATGAGAATTATTAGTATTGAGATAGAGGATGTTACAGGGGCTAAAAGGCAACGAGCAGATATCCCGGACGATGTGCCGTTAAAAAGGGTTATCTCAGCATTGGTAACAAAGATGAAATTGCCTACTGTGAGTCCAAATGGGTCTCCGTTAAATTATCAATTACATCATAAATCATCAGGTAGGTCTTTAAGTGAAAGTGACACATTAGCCAGCGCCGGGATACGAGAAGGAGCGGTTTTAAAAATACATCCAGTAGTTGTAGCAGGATAAGGGAGTTGGGGAGTTAAGGAGTTAAGAGTTGGGGAGTTAAGTGGAAGGAAAAAACTCTTAACTCCTTAACTCCTCAACTCCCTAACTCCTAACTAATACCCAAAAGGAGGAAAAATGGAGTACCGGTCACCCAGTTATTTGCGTTTAGAAGAAGATTATAAAAAAATGCAAGAATTGGTAAGAAAAAGCCCATTTATTACCTTTGAGATTTCGGGTGAACATCCACCAAACAAGTATATTATTTCTTATACCTGTAAAGGGATAAAATTAGATGATGTAAGCAAACAAGTAGTTCATTCTAATTTTCATAAAGTAGAAATTTATTTACCGACTACTTATCCGAGGATTAGACCTAATTTAGAGTGGCTAACCCCAATATATCACCCAAACATAGGCACAAACAATCAAGTCTGTCTTGGTGGTTGGTCTCCTTCTGAAAGTCTGGATAGACTTTGTGTCAGATTAGGGGAGATGATTCAATATAAGAATTTTGATGAATATGACCCGATAAATGCCAGTGCCGCCGCTTGGGCTCTGAAAAACCATAGTAAATTACCTATTGACCTTCGTCCTTTAGAATCTAATGAATCTCAATTAAGTGGAGGTTTTGAAATTAAATTATCATAAAGGTAGGATAATAATGGCTATTCATGACTTAAAAGATGATGAGATATTAAAAGAAATTAAACTTACAGAGATAAAAGATGTGGCAAAACCTATCCCTGAAAAGATGCCTTTACATAATCCTAATTATAGCATTAGATTATTAGTTGATAAACCGGAATATACCTTAAAGATATTTATTGCTGTAGAAATAATGGAGGAGATTCTTACTTATTCAAAAAAAGATGTTAGTCGGGAATTAGGTGGAGTATTACTCGGTGATTACTGTCAGGAAAATAAGATTAAATTCATAAAAATATCAGATTTTATTGAGGCAAAAAATACTCAAGGGGATAATACTCATATTAAGTTTAACCATGATACCTGGAATACTATTGAAAAAGAAAGGAAATCGAAGAAAATTTCACCGGAAAAACAAATGGTTGGTTGGTTCCATACTCATCCATGTTGGGGCATATTCCTTTCTGAAGATGATTTATTTATTCATCAAAACTTCTTTAATCTTCCCTGGCAGATAGCTTTGGTTGTGGACCCTCTCCAAAAAGAACAAGGATTCTTTGTCTGGGAAAATGATAAAATTATAACCTGTAAGGATTTTTATCTTTATACTACGAAAGATAGAGAATCTGAGTTGACATCTTTTCTGTATTCGCATTATCAAGGGAGAAAACTTGAACGGTAGAGATATAAGGATATACCACGAATTGCACGAATGAAACGAATAAACACAAATTCAACTAAAGAACTAAAGAACTGAGGAATTAAAATAATTGGTTCTTTTATCTATGATTAGTGTTCATTCGTAAAATTCGTGTCATTCGTGGTAAAAGTTTTTTTGATAAGGAGAAAATTATGCCAAAACTCGGAGTAAATGTTGACCATGTAGCTACAGTTAAACAAGCACGACGGGCTAAAGAGCCGGACCCGGTAATTGCGGCTATAATTGCTGAGTTGGCAGGAGTTGATTCTATTGTTGTCCATTTAAGAGAGGACCGCAGACATATTCAGGAACGAGATGTTAGAATTTTACGCGAGGTAATTACCACTAAATTAAATTTAGAGATGGCTGCAACAGACTCAATGGTCCGATTTGCCCTGTCTTTAAAACCTGATCAGGTAACTTTAGTTCCTGAACACCGCGAAGAACTAACCACAGAAGGTGGATTAAATGTTGTTGAAAATAAAGACCATTTAGCCTCGGTAGTTAATCTGTTACAAGAGGCAGAAATTGTGGTAAGTTTATTTATTGACCCGGATATCGCCCAAATTAAAGCCGCTTCAAAAATAAAGGTAAGTGCAATTGAATTACATACAGGTATCTATGCCAATGCAAAAATTCCCCAGCAAGCTCAAGAAGAATTAGAAAAATTAGAGGATACGGCTTCCTTTGCCCTGAAACAAGGGTTAATAGTCAATGCCGGACATGGACTAAATTATCAAAATGTTGTGCCGGTGGTTTCTATTCATGGCATAGAAGAGTTGAATATAGGACATTCCATTATCGCCAGGGCTGTTCTTACAGGAATGGATGAGGCGGTTAGAGAAATGTTGGAATTGGTTAGAAGGTAAGTAAGAAATAGACTAAAGACTAAAGACTGAAGACTTCAGCCTAAACACCTGACAGGAGGGATTCAATAAATGTTAAAGCCGGAAGATTTCTTCGACTTATCTGATTTTGAGCATAAAGCAATATTTGATGATGTCCAGTATGTTTGGGAGATAATACCGAAGATTGAGGATTACATCAAACAAGTAATTCAGCAACGAGGCAAGCCTCAACAAGGCAAGCCTTCTGAAATCTTGGGTGAGATAATGGATGGGGCATATTTAATCGGGGATGATATTCTGATTGGAGAAGGAACTGTGGTAGAACCTGGGTCCTTTATCAAAGGACCAACTATTATCGGGAAAAATACACAGGTCCGGCAAGGGGCTTATGTTAGAGGTAGTGTCCTTGTTGGAGATAATTGTATCGTGGGACATACAACGGAAATTAAAAATGCCATTATGCTAAATGGAGCAAAGGCAGGTCATTTTGCCTATATCGGCGATAGTATCTTGGGGGCGGAGGTAAATTTAGGTGCAGGAACTAAATTGGCTAATTTTAAATTTGAAAATCTCGTATCAACGAGGCA
Source organism: Nitrospirota bacterium (assembly GCA_043816605.1). Lineage (GTDB taxonomy): Bacteria > UBA9089 > CG2-30-40-21 > CG2-30-40-21 > SBAY01 > JBDRHR01. The sequence continues at coordinate 10,932 of JBDRHR010000043.1, read as the reverse complement.
AGCCTCTTCAATAACCATAAGGGTTAACGATAAAGTATATGAAACAGGATTAAGAAAATTTGGCGCTATTTTAGGAGATAATGTAGAAACAGGGTGTAATTCAGTTACAAGCCCAGGAACACTATTAGGACCTAAATCTATCGTTTATCCAAATACAACGATTAAAGGTTACCATCCTGCTAATTCAATCATAAAATCTATACAAGGTCTGGAAATAACTATAAAAACTTCTGTAAAATGAAAAAATAAAGCAAAAAAGTGAATAGAATAAAAGTAAGCATGCAGGTGTCAGCCATCAGTTTTTGTAACAGTTCAAATGTCCATAAGGGAAAAGGGAAAAATGGGGAATAGGGAATAGCCGATGTTCCAGTGGTGTCCCGTTATAGCTTAGTTATAGTGAGGCATCTGAAAAAGGTGTAAAAAGGGAGATTATTCATTGCAAATTTATCATTGCAAATTGTAAATTTTAAATTTAAAATGCTAAATTTGCAATTTAAAATGAATTTATTCCCTTATCTTACACAAATTAGCTATTCAAGGACACCACCGATGTTCCCCATTCCCTATTCCCTATCTTCTGTCTTTCCCATTTTTCCTTGTTCACAACCACTAAACTGTTACAAAATACCTAAAACCAGAAACACTCCAAAATTAGAATTGCAAATTTTTTCGACCTGTGCAATCACTTTTAATTATAATAATATCATCCCTTCGGGATTTATGGTCTTTACTTGGTCCATTGCTACAATAATATCATCCCTTCGGGATTAAATACAAATTATTGAAGGCAAAATCAAACCCCAACGGGGTGACATTATTGTAGTAAACAGCCAGAACAAGCAACCATAACCCCGAAGGGGTGGCATTATTATAGATTATGCTGTGTGGTGAATTTTGATTACACAGGTCGAAATTTTTGGGATTTTTTTTATTGACCTTGGATGAGAAGTTTGATAAAATAAAAGGGTGTTAAATAACCTTACTTTTCAAAATTCTTACTTTAACTATAGAAAAGAGCATCTCTGTTATCAGAAAGGAGATAATCTATGACAGATAAGGAAACCAGAGAATATCAAACAGTGGTTCTGTCTGCCTTGCTGCATGATGTGGAAAAGGAACATGAAATCTTGAGGGGGGAAAATGAAAATAACGATTAAGACATTAACACCTATCTGGACTGGTGGGGTGGACAGAAACTGCGACCGAATCCATGAGACCGGGATTATTGGAAGCTTGAGGTGGTGGTATGAGGCAATTGTCAGGGGATTGGGTGGCTATGCGTGTGATCCAACAGGGGATAATAAATGCGAATTTAACACCAAAGCCTATGAAAAAGCCAAAAAGGATGATAAACCAAAAGGGGAAGCCATTAAAAATGGATTGGCAAATGTCTGTCCTGCCTGTGAATTGTTTGGTTGCACCGGGTGGGGAAGGAAAATAAAAGTAATCATTAACGATAGTGGAATGAATTCCAACTCAATCGGAATGAACGGAAGTTTTCTAATTCAACTTCACGAACTGAAAAAGCTTACTGATGAAGAAAAATGGCTATTGTATAATGTCTTTTATTTAATCGATAAATATGGAACTATAGGTGGAAAATGTATGCTTAAACCATCGAATAGTTCTGAAAGTGGGAAATATTGTGAAGACAGAGGACAGGTAGAAGTTATCTGGGAAGACACGGACATTAGTAAACCAGTCATTAACAAAGAGGGTTTCAAGACCAGATTGTCCGAACAAAAAGAACAGTTTGAAAAAAATCGTGGGAAGGCGTTCACAGAGTGGCCAGATTTACGATATTTTATCTTTTCTCTAAATGAGGGTTTAGATGCAAGTAATTATATGAAACTTCAATATCTTTCTCCTGATTTTTTGAAAGGGGAAAAGGGTGCTGGTGAGAAACCAGCAAAGGCCAATAAATTTGCCTCGTTTAAGAATGGAAAGCACTTCTGGGGATATACGAAGGCAGATGATATTATGTTTCATCAAGTGCTTGTTGAGTTGCAAAGGCTTGGTTTGACAGGGATAAAGAAAGGTGAGGAGGTGATTAAAAATGAGTTATGATTTTTATTGCCAGACTATTTCTGAATATTCAACAGAAGTTGAAAGATTGGCTGGGTTGGAAACAGCCTTAAAAGAAGCCAAAAACCAAAAAGATAAGAATGAGCAGGACAGAATAAAGAAAGCCAGAAACCACATTTATGATGAATTTTACAAGGAGCATCCCACCCTGTTTTATCAGCATTTAAAAGGGACGGGCTGGTGTGATGCTGATACCTTCCGAAGCTACTGGCTTGAAAATAAACGTAAGCAGATGCCAGATGAGAACTTTAGGGTAAAGATAAGTGGGTTTGAATCCAGTATTATTCCTGAGATTACTCCCAATTACTTATCTGCCTTGCCAGAATATTCCTTTGCTATCCAATTTAAATTTACCCTCGAAAAATCCTACATTAGCAAGGATGATCAGGAGTTTTACATCATTGACAATCCGGTTAAGAAGGACTGGATTTTTGAAGTCCCGATGGTTTCTCCCAGTACATGGAAAGGGCATCTCCGCTGGGTAATGAGAAAAAATAACAATGATGATGAGCAAATTGTTAGACTCTTTGGACATCAAAAAGAAGAAGAAAAAGCGGAGGAGCAAAGGAGGGGACGGTTAATATTCTTTCCGACTTTCCTGGACATGATTGATGTAGAGGTGATCAATCCTCACGATCGTAAAACTAAAGCAGGTACTTGGCCTATTTTTATTGAAGTCGTCCCTCAAAATGCCTCAGGAACATTCACTCTGGTGTATGTTCCTTTTGACCAAGAGGAAAGTGATCTGAAAAGAACTCAAGTAACTGATGACATTAAAGAGGTCGTCGAGGCAGTCAGAAAGTTGATGTTAGAATATGGATTTTCAGCCAAGAGAACCAGTGGATGTGGGGTAATTAAAAAAGAGGTGGTTAATGGCAAAATTTTACTGAGGGCATTTAACAAAAAAATAGCCCAGGAGATCGAAACTGTAAAAGAGAAGCTGGAGTTACTTGAATTGCCTGAGATTATTAAAGAAAGCGATTTGGAAAATGGAGAGCTTAAACCCTATGAGAAAGAATGGAACAAACCAAAGAAGAAAAAGTATCGAGAGAAAAAAGAGGCTTGGGACGATTATAAGAACAAAGAGAAATCTCTCAAGTTTCAATTAGCTGAATTAGAATCTAGATTACGAGTTCTGGAGAAAGATTTTAACAATTTAGATGAATTGCCAGATATGATTAACGAATTGGAGGCGAAAAATGAGCGATAGCCTTGAGGTGCTTCAAAAACATAAAGATTTTATCCTGCTTTCAGAATTGCTTGCCCTTCTCCATGATATTGGAAAATATTATGAAGGGATAAAGATTAAATTTGGGAAGCCACCTGCCTACCGTCCTATGAAGCCTCCTGTTTATCACAATACAATTGGAGGATTGCTGCTAAATGTGAAGGCGCTAAAAGGAAAACTGCTAAAAGATGGGGATAAGGTTTTGAAATCGAAGGGACAAGGGTATGCTCCTATTGATATGTCTACCCTTCCTTTTCAATTAAAGTCGGATGCATTTAATATCCAGGTTAGTGAGTTGAAGAACATTCTTCCTAATTGGTGGTGTATAGATGATTTTTTGAATGTTACCCTTGGTGAGTTTCTACTAACTCATCATGCTCCCTATCGGTATGGAGAGTTAGGAGCTACTACAGTACCTGAAAAGATTCTTTCAAAAGCAGACTCTCTCGATTCGGCAGAAGATAGAGAAGGAGCTATGGATAAAAGAAATCGATTAAAGAGAGTTGCCAAACTTCATACTCCATTTGGTATCATTGAAGAGATCGAATATAGATTTTCGGATGAAGAAACAATATTAAATTGTATCGCCTCAAAGATTGAAAAGGGAATGTATGCTGATTGTTATGACTTGAGCCGCAAATTGAAAGAAGTCTGGTGTTCAAGGCCAGCAGATACAAGAGCTCCTTTTAATGATACCACCCTCTGGAATCACAGTTACATGGTGGCCTCGATATTTAAAGCCACCGTGGGAGCGACAATCTTACAAAATACACTTATTCCTGAAAATAAAATCCGAGAAAACCTGGCTATCCTTTCCATCCAATCTCCAAATAGAGACTTTCTTACCAATGTCTATCGACTTCCTGATTATAACGGTCGAAAGGCTGTTCTGGATAGGATAAGGGATGAGATTAAAAGGCTTGTGGAATTTGAATATCCCTTAGGAAATTGTGTTTACGAAGACATCAATGGTCAGTACTTTTTGGTTCCGCAACTGGAAGATGGTATCTATCAGGAAATCCAGGGAAAGATTACTAAAATCTATAATCAAGAAACCAGGGGGATTATGTTGCCCAGGATTCAAAAATCCCCCTGTGAAATCAAGCCTCAAAGTTCCTTGCTTCAGATTGGGAAAACCATTATTGAGCGTAAAAAGGAATACGATACAGATGTCCAGGGAATGGTGCCCCCCTATCATTTTGAGGAAGGATTTAAAGAGCCAAACTGGGTAGCAGAATGGGAAAATGCCAATAATAACGAGGTCTGTCAGGTTTGCTACAAGATGCCGGCTAAAGATGAAGAGCATATCTTTTATCATGATAAGATTTGTCAATGGTGCGGAGAAAGAAGAAAGGATATTGCAATAGAAAAGACCAAAGAGGCTAAATTTATCAATGAGGTTATGGATAGAGATAGACGGTATGCGTTGCTGGTAGGAGAAGTTGGTCTTCTGGATCAATGGCTTAACGGAGATTACATCAAGACAACCTTTGTGAATAAAGAAAGAAATCTGCCAAAGCCTGCTTCCCCTTCCAGAATGATGCGGATATGGGAAGAGATAGATGGGTTTGACAAGGTGGAATTTGAAAAGATTAGAGAAGAGAGGAAAATCCCCAGACTTAAACTGAGGGTTACCTACGATGATTCTGAAGGAAAGAAAAGGGATAAGATTTACAAACATAAGCTTGAGAAAAAAGATATTGAGGTAGTTGTTAGAGGATTCCTTCTCTCTAAGGGAATTGTTAACAAGGAAGAGATTAACGGTAAAATCAACAAGGTAATTCAGGAACTTACTTACAACGGATCGTTGACTGATTTAGAATTGTTAGTTAAGGGAAATACGGTCGAGACGATTACTGCTTATCGGGATATTTCGTTAGATGGAACATCCATCCCTCTGACTAAAATCATCAAGGAATACCTTCTTCCGGGGCGCACCTTTGAATTTAAGGACGATAGAGGAGAGATTCTTGATATTAATTTTACCAGGATAGAAGATTACAACGAGGAAGGATTCGAAGATAGTAGAAAAGAGGTTAGCGCTGTCAAAACTATCTATTCTTACTCAGGAGAATTTATGTATCTTCTGCCCGCAGATCAGGCCATTAAGATAGCCAATAGACTTAGAGAGCAATTTAACGATAGATATTACAAGGTGCAGGGAAGACTTTGTTTAAATCTGGGACTGGTCTATGCTGACCATAAGTATCCTCTGTATATGGTGTTGGATGCAGGCAAACGAATGCTGAAGGAGTTTAAGGTAGCCAATGGATTAGAAAAGGGATATGATATTGAGGGAACCGACGTCAAGGCTTATGGAATTGTTAGCCAGTGGGCAATAGATGACGGTAACCGTAAGCTGGAGATTCGAGAGGAGATTTTTGATAGAGAGGAACAGAGATTAACAGCTATGGATAAAATTACTACTTTGCAGATAGCCAATGGCAAAGAGTCTCTTGATCAATTTTACCCATACTTCTTGAAAGTAGGGGATGAGTCTAATAAGATAGAAGTTGTGCATATCAATGATATTAGCAATGGGGATAATATTGTATTTGCCCCTGGAGTTTTTGACTTCGAATGGCTGGACTCTTCTAAGAGGCGGGTAAATCTTACCCTGAAAAAGAAAGACAATGGTGAATGGAGAAAGAGAGATAATATCTTTCCTCTTATTTACACCCGCCCTTATCGTATTCAGAAATTAGAAGACATCTTAGAATTAGGACGAATAGTGAAAACACTAAAAATTACTACCACCGCTTTAGAAAAGTTTCGTGAAAATTTATCTGGTGAAATATACCGTTGGTTTCATGATAAAGAGGATTTTCCAACAGACAAAGACCGAGATCAGGTTGAGAAACTTGCCTATGCCATGATCCAGAATATGGAAGGATTTAAGGGAAAAGACCCGAAGTTTGTAGGGAAATTTAAGCAGGTTAGCCGAAACCTTGAAGTCTTTGACTTACTGGAATTAGGATTATTTCTGAAATCCTTGGACTGGCAAGAAGTCCGGGGATAACTAAATTTAGGAGGTATAGAAAAATGTGTCAACCATTCCAATCAGCCAAATATATGGCTACAGCCTTGGACCCGATTCATATTGGTACTGGAGGTTACAATATCGGACGGGTAGATAATTCTGTGATCAGGGACTTTGACGATGTCCCCAAAATCCCCGGGACAAGTATAGCCGGCGCTGTTCGTTCTTATGCCGCTATGCAGTTCCCGGAGAAGAGGAAATGTGCCGGTAAAGATGATAGTGGCGCAGGCGGAAGGCAGTGCGGTGAGCAAGACTGTCCTATCTGCGTTACCTTTGGTTTTACCAGAGATACTGAATCCAGAGTCAGCATGGTTACCTTCTCGGATGCTCGTATCCTTTTCTTCCCGGTATCCACCATGATTGGCCCGGTATGGGTTACCAGCCCCAGCCGGCTGAAGGAATTTACGGGTAGTATCCAGTGTGACCACAGTGATGGCGAAAAGATCAAGGTGGTCAGTGATCTGGCGCTACCCAACGGAAAGCTCAATTTAGGCTGGGTGTTGTTGCAACAAGACACATCATCTAATCTTGATCTTTCTGATGGAAAATTCAGTATTCTTCCTGATCCGGTTAAAAAGAATGCTGTCTGTGTCACGGATAGACTTTTTCCACTTATTGTCAATTCTAATCTGGAGGTTCGCACCTCTGTCTCCATTAATCCATTTACTGGAGCCGCCCTTGAAGGTGCTTTATTTACCTACGAAGGTATTCCCAGGACTACTATCTTCTGGTTTGAAGCTGTGTATCAGGACTATAAGAATTTTAACGGAAATCACACTGGGTACATAGGGAAAGTAAGGGAAAAATTCTCATCAATCTCAGATGACAACGCCATAGAGGCAGCTAAAAGCGTAACAGAAGCAGGTGCTGATTATTGTAAGATTTTAGGTCTTGGAGGGATGAGCACCAGAGGATTTGGTAGATTAGAGATAGAGGAGGTGCAATAATGCCTAACCAAAATTTAGAACGCAGTTGTGCTAAGTTGGGGTTTGAACTGGCTGAGGCAGCAAAGGGTGACGGTATGTTGTCAAAATCGGACAAAACCAAGATTGTAAATACCATCAATAAGGCGGTAGGTGTGCTCAATGCAGATGGCCCTTTTGCCTATCTTGTCTGGTTGGAGTATAAAAATTCTCTTAATCCAAAGATAGAGGACAAAGAGGGCAATGTGGCAAAATTAATACATCAGAAAAGCTATGACATATTAAGTGAGGAAGGGTTTATTGATGCCACTCAGTGGACAGATGGATGGAAGAAACTTAAAAAAATCTTCATAGGAAAAGAAAACGTTGCTGGTATTTGCGACAACATCCATCAGATGTTTTTTGTTAAAGGCATATTGGAGAAGATGCTTACTTACGCTCTTTACAGTGCTAAGGCTTTTAAAGCTGCTGAGAGCCCTTCTACTGGTTCAGAAAAAGATAATGACACTCCGGTGGAGGAAGAGTCATGAAGATTTATAAAATACAATTCAAAGCGCTTTCTCCCCTTCATATTGGGTATGGTAGAAAAATAGGGATTATTAACCAGACCCGATATTATATTATGGGCAAGAATATGTGGGGAGCCCTTACTGCTCAATTAGCCAGAAGAATTATGAATAACTATTCCAAAGAAATATATGAGGAAGCTGGAAAATTTGTGAGAGAGAATCTGATTTTTACCAACTTCTATCCTGTTATTAATAATCAAGTTTGTCTTCCTCAATTTAGACCGAAGGGGATTTTTTATGGTGATTATTCCGAGGGGCAAGATGCTTATTCTAAATATGAATTTGAATCCCTGATTTTGGATTCCTACACTTCTACCGCCCTTCAAATGAAGAGTGCCGAAGAAGGTTCTTTGCATGAGATTGAATTTTTAAAAAACAGGGTAAATGGTCAAGATGTCTTATTTGAAGGATACCTTTTAGCCAAAGGGGAAATTTCATCTGATGGGCAAAATATCGTGTATGCTGGAGAGCCGCATTCTATTTCTGAAGTATTAAAGAATATTGAGGTAGGGGGAGAAAGGAAATATGGTTTTGGAAGGTTAGAGCTTAATAACGGTATTGGAAATGGGAGTGATACTTCCCTCTGGGGCTTCAGCATAGAGAATGAACAAATAAATATACCTGCTGAAAGTTGTAGTCCTTTTCATGTCAGGATAGAAAATCCTTTCCGTTTTATTGGAGATATTGAGCCGCTGGTTGGAAAAGAGTGGGAGAATGAGAAAGGAGCTGACAAAGCAGGGACAGGACAAAAGGTGTTACATCATGCGGTCTGTCTCATCCCAGGAAGCCAGATAAAGGAAAATATTAAGCTTAAAATAGAATGTTATGGGATTGGGGGTGGATCTCCCCCGCTGGCGGGGGGTAGGGGCAAGATGGCATTAACCGATTAAGAAGATATCTGGATCTCCCCCGCTGGCGGGGGGTAGGGGGGTGGAATGAAGGGTAGTGAGTTAGTGTCGTATCTTGAAAGTAAAAAGCAGTCTACTTTACATTCAACATTTACGGTCTGACCCTAAATCCCCTTGGTGCTTGCGACATATTCCACCCCCTAACCCCCGCCAGCGGGGGATAGATGTGGTTGAGATTTTAGGTTGTGGACAGGTATCTGAAGATAAGGATGTTTATATATTGTAAGGACTTAAGTAGAGTTGAAAATTTGAGTAAAAAATAGGGTAGGTTATGAATTTTTGATAACCTACTGAATTTAATAGAGATATGCAATCTTTTGCTTGAAAAAGGGGGGTGATTTGAAATGAATTTTATGCGGGATTTTGGAGGCTATGAATTTTGGGCTTGTAACACTATGTGCGACAAAAGGTTGCAAGGGCTGCTGTGGGAATCTTAGAGCCGATGATAAGGTGATTAAGGAGAATTAACAATTATCAATTAACAATGTTCAATTAAGAGCGACATAAAAGAGGAGAATTAACAATTAAGAACTAAATCTAATTGATAATTGAACATTGTATTCTGGAGGATGTAATGAAGAAAAATGAGATACAGGAAAGAAGTTATGAATTTGCCTTGAGAATAATTAAACTGATTTTGGCTTTACCTAATAATGTGGCTGGAAGAAGGTTAGGAGATCAATTACTTCGAGCAGGAACTTCTATCGGAGCAAATGTAGAAGAAGGGATAGGCGGGTATAGTAAAACTGATTTTGCCAACAAAATGAGCATTGCCTATAAAGAAGCCAGAGAAAGTAATTATTGGTTACGATTGATCAGAGATAGCAATCTAATGAAAGTTGAGGAGATGGAATCAATAATCGAGGAGTCTGAAGAGATAATTAAGATGTTGTTTTCAATAGTAAGGAGCTCAAAAAATCCGTAATTGTAAAGGAGAATTAATAATTGATAATTAATAATCGATAATTATATTCTGAGCCGATGATAAGCTAATCAAAGAAATCCCCCCAAACTTCTTTGTCAGTGTAACACCTTGAAGTGTAAGGCATTAGGCTTAGTTAAAGATAATCTGAAGCTCCGTAGGAGTTATATGTTTGTAGCAGAAAGAATTGCTAACATGTAAAACTCCGTAGGAGCGGTCTGTTTGTACAGGTCGCCCCGCTGGGGCTAATATTTTGGCTGTGATTTCCATGCTACAAACAGTTAACCCCTATGGGGTTGAAATAAATTGAATGACAATGTGCTATTTCTCGAATGCCTCAGGGTAGAAACTTGTTGACAAAATATCAACAATTGTTGTATAATTGTCAACAAAAAGGAGTAGTAAATTTGATTTTAAAAAGATTGTTTTCGTCTAATATAAGAATAGAACTACTAAATCTTTTCTTTACCCACCCAGAAACTCGATTTTATATGAGAGAGATAGAAAGAACTATTAGAAAAGATATCTCCGGGATAAAACGAGAGTTAAATAATTTGGAAAAGATAGAACTCATTATTGAAGCCTCGGTATCGGTGGCGGTCTGGAAGGTATAACCCTGCTCGGTAAGTTCCTGACGCAGGTACTCGGCGTTAACGATGTTTCCGTTATGGGCGACGGCGATAGCATTCGAGCCTTTACCAACGATGATAGGTTGAGCATTGGCTATGCGGCTGGAACCCATAGTGGAATAGCGGGTGTGACCGATGGCAATATCCCCGGTGAGCTGGCTTAAGGCTTCCTCGTCAAATACCTGGGAAACCAGTCCCATCTCGGCATAGACACGGAGATGTCGCCCATCCGTAGTGGCAATACCGGCACTCTCTTGACCGCGGTGTTGAAGGGCAAACAGACCAAAAAAGGTAAGCCGAGCTACATCCTCTCCAGGGGCGTAAACACCGAAAACACCACAACTCTCGTGCAACTCTTCCTGCCCTCAAGTACTATTATAGAGGAATAACCGCTCACGAGTCAATGAAGAACTACGGAGAAACCTTCCCCATTTTGTGCCGGAGAAGCCGCGCGATGCAAATATGTAAGCCCATAACAACCAGAAACGAGAGCCAAAGAGCCGGACTGGCATGAATCTGATGCGCCAGATTCTTGGTCAGCAAACCGAAGGTTAAAACCTCAATAATGCGAAACTCGGTGATACCAAAACCGGTGATAACCAAGAGTATAATCATGATTGCCAGAAGC
>JBDRHR010000042.1:0-9933 GCA_043816605.1 Nitrospirota bacterium | reverse complement strand
GCTCTTTCATTTTACATTTTTCATTTTACAATACCCATTTTACAGTTTTTATCCCATATTTTTCAATGGACTGAACGCTTATTTCCCCTTTAAGTCACTACCTTAAATTGTCCAGCAATATTTGTGGGTAAAGATAAGTTTTTAAGGGGGAATAAAACGGGGTTGTGCTATATTCCACCTTAAAAAAGAGGGTTAGTGGGTTGTTCTTCTTGCCCGGTCAAAAAATAACCCCGCGTAACTGACCGATTACCAATTTATTATAAAAATGCTTGCAATTTTATAAATGATATGATATAATTTTTAATATGGAGGTGAAGAGTTATGTTAGTTATTCCTGCTATTGATTTAAAGGGTGGAAAGGTGGTCAGGTTAGTTCAAGGTAAGCCTGAGGAAGAAACTATTTATTCTGCAAATCCTGTTGAAATAGCTAAGATGTGGGAAGAAAAAGGGGCAAAATTATTACACATAGTAGATTTAGATGGGGCTATCTCCGGCAAATTAGAAAACTCAGGTAAGGTGAAAGAAATCATTTCAGCGGTTAAAATCCCTGTCCAATTAGGCGGTGGAATCCGTGATTTAAAAACGGTTAAAGGTGCGTTTGATATAGGTGTAACTCGAATTATTATCGGCACAAAAGCCGCTATTGACCCTAATTTTATTCGGGCTGTTACCGCTCAATTTAAAGAAAAAGTAATTGTTAGTATTGATGCTAAAGGCGGAAATGTAGCTATTTGGGGCTGGCAACAAATGACCGAGTATTCTGCGGTTACATTAGCTCAGGAGATGAAGCAAATAGGTGTGCAGGAGTTGGTTTATACAGATATTACTCGTGATGGGATGCTTGAAGGACCTAATTTTGATGCCATCCGTAACTTTGCTCAGGCAATTAAAATGAAGGTTATTGCCTCCGGCGGGGTTTCTTCTTTAGAGGATATTAAGAAATTAGTTCCTTGTAGCCAATTAGGCGTAGTAGGTATAATCATCGGTAAGGCACTTTATACTCAGGATATTAAATTAGAAGAGGCGATTGAGGTAGCTAAGGAAATTTCTACTTCAACCCCTACACCAGGTGCCCAAACAAGAAGATTTCCACCGAGGAGTGATGTGAAATTGTACTAATGGTAGTAACCGTTGCGGTCACTCAAAGATAAAAAATGAGAAATTGTAAAATGGGTACTGTAAAATGAAAAATGTAAAATGAGAATGCATAGATGAAAAATACCGAGTCATACAAGATACGGTAATTTTAAATTTTCCATTATCCATTTTACAGTTTACAGTCATTTTTACACATAATGGAGGTCAGGCTAAAATGATAAGAATAGCTGTTTTAGGTGCCGGTGGCTTGGGGAAAGCCGCCGCCAAAATTATTGGGATGAAGCAAGAAATGAGGTTGGTGGCTATTTGTGACCAATCAGGATATGCCTTTAACTTAGGAGGTTTGACAAATCTGACAGGTCTGAATAAAAAGGAATCTAACGATTCAATTGGCGAGATTATAAAATTAAGGGATGAGATTGACGGAATATTTGTGGCATTGCCTAACTTGCCCAATGAATTTATGCCAAATATAATCAAACGGTTTATTGATGCAGGGTTCAGCGGGGTATTTACTGATGCCCTAAAAAGAACCGGGGCTATGGAATTAATGTTTAAGTTGGATGAAGGGTTAAAATCCGTCCAAAGCACTTACATTACTGGTACAGGGGCTACTCCGGGTTTGCTCACTGCGGCGGCAGTGATAGCGGCTCAATCCTTTATTGAGGTGACAAAAGTAGATATTTGGTGGGGTGTAGGTATATCTAATTGGGAGGAATATAAATCAACTATTCGTGAGGATATTGCCCACCTACCCGGATGGACGGTAGATGAGGCAAAGGCATTGTCTGACGAAGAGATAGAAAAATTATTGGATGAGCGAGATGGAAAATTGGAACTGCACGAAATGGAACATGCGGATGATTTGCTTTTGGAAATGGTTGGAGTAGTTGATTCGCGAGATAAGGTAACGGTAGGTGGCATAATGGATACCCGCAGTGCTAAAAAACCTGTTACCACCACGATGACATTGACCGGTAAAACATTCGATGGAAAAATCGACAGCCATAAATTCATACTCGGTGATGAAACGACTATGGCAGCTAATGTGGTTGGTCCGGCATTAGGCTATCTTAAGCGGGCAAAATGGCTAAATGTTCATGGGATTTATGGTATCTACGGCTCAACCGAATTTATGCCTGCGGTGGTGAAATAATAGAAAAGGAGTAGTCTTAAATGAAACCGTGGGAAGTTAATAGGACGGTTGAAAAGTTCAAAACGATGTCTGGCGAAGAGAGTCTTAAAATGGGCATTGAACTATCCGAAACATCACTTCTAATATTAGCTGATTCTATTAGAAATAAGAATCCGGAAATTACAAAGGAAGAACTAAAAAGAAAGATACATCACTTACTCTGGGATGAGAAAAAATGAAAGAGGTGAAATTAAGAAATGAAGGAAACGGTAAAGGTACTCATTGTAGATGATTCAGCGGTTATTAGAGAGGCAATACTCAATACATTAGAAAGTGAAGAAGGTATAAAGGTAATTGGAACCGCCTCTAACGGTAAAGAAGCAATAGATTTAATACCAGAATTAAAACCGGATATAATCACGATGGATATTGTTATGCCGATTATGGATGGACTCACCGCAACAGAACATATTATGGCTTATCATCCCACACCTATTTTAGTCATTACCTCATTATTACCTCAAGATATGAAGATTGCCTTTAAGGTATTAAATGCCGGGGCATTGGATGTCATAGAAAGACCCACTATCTCAGAATTATCAAAACCTGCATCAAAAATAAGAAAACAGTTAATTGATAAGGTAAAATTATTTGCCGGGGTAAAGGTAATTACCCATTTAGGAGGAAGGCTGCCGAAAAAAGAAATATCTGTCGGACCTGTCGAACAAGTCGGACCTATCGGACAAGTCCATTTTAAGATAATAGCTATAGCTTCTTCTACCGGAGGACCTAAAACAGTCCGAAAGATTTTAGCTAAACTACCCAAAGACTTTTCTATCCCCATAGTTATTGTTCAACATATATCACCTGGATTTACCAAAGGGTTAGTTGATTGGTGGAACAACGAATGTGCCATAGAAATTAAAGAGGGAAAAGATGGTGAGAAACTATGTAAGGGGACAGTTTATGTAGCACCCTCCTATGTTAATATGACGGTAACTAAGGATGAAAAGATAAAATTAGAGGATACCCCACCGGTAGGCGGTCATAAACCATCAGGGAATGTCTTACTTTCATCAGTAGCTAAGGTATATGGTCAATCAGCCATAGGCATAATTCTTACCGGAATGGGCGATGATGGGGCAATTGGAATAAAGGCAATCAGGGAGGCTGGCGGCTTTACGATAGCCGAGGATGAGGCAAGTTGTGCCATATTTGGTATGCCAAAGGTGGCTATTGAAATGGGCGTGATAGATAAGGTGTTACCGTTAGATGCTATTCCTGATGAAATAATAAGGATAGGCTGTAGGCTATAGGCTATTAGGCTGTAGGTTGTAAAAAAGGAATTTATGCCCAAGTATTGAAATGGGCGTGATAGATAAGGTGTTACCGTTAGATGCTATTCCTGATGAAATAATAAGGATAGGCTGTAGGCTATAGGCTATTAGGCTGTAGGTTGTAAAAAAGGAATTTATGCCCAAGTATTGAAATGTGCTTGATAGATAAGGTGTTACCTTTAGATGCTATTCCTGATGAAATAATAAGGATAGTCTGTAGGCTATAGGCTATTAGGCTGTAGGTTGTAAAAAAGGAATTTATGCCCAAGTTTTGCGACATACTATAATTTCCTCCTTCAGCCTAACAGCCTTCAGTCTAACAGCCTAAATAATTACGAGGAGGGTTACAGGTGCCTGAAAAAATTTTAATTGCAGACGACAGCCCCACCATTGTTGAAATGTTAAGATTTTTCTTAGAAAAAGAAGGATATGTTACCGTAATAGCTAAAGACGGAATTGAAGCTATAGAACAAGCATACAGGGAATTACCAGACCTGATGTTACTTGATGTGCTTATGCCTAAAATGAATGGATACCAGGTTTGCAGATTATTAAAAGGTGATGAAAATATATCTTATATCCCCGTGATTATGCTTACCTCTCAGGACCAACCTAAGGATAAATTCTGGGGATTACAAACTGGAGCAGATGAATATATCATCAAGGATTTTGAATCGGATGAATTGTTTAATTCTATTATTAGAGTCCTTGAGAAATCAAAGAAACAAAGGGAGAAAAAACCCGTAGAAGCCCCTCAGACGACTATTGATAATATTCTCTACCGCCTGAATGGGCTATTAGACAAAAAACTGTTTCAAACTACCATTTTAAATGAACTTAATAGTATTGCCCGCACTCAGGATAATTGTGAGGATGTCATCAAGGAGATTTTAGGATTGTTAAACCGAGTGGTCAATTACCACCTCGGTGCAGTGCTTCTGGAACAAAATGAAATGATGAATATAATGCTTTATGAAAATCAACCGGTAAGTGAAAGTTTTATAAATGAAGGTATTACTAATGTAACCGAGGCGGGAACTACAAAGGCAGGATTCTCAATTAGAAAGGATAATCTCAAGGTAACAACCGTTAAATCAACAACGAGGCAAGCCTCTACCACAAAGACAAAAAGGGGGGGGAATTATCCTGAGCGGGCAAAGTCCTTTCTGACTATTCCCATGCGGGCCCATAAATCGGTAATTGGTATTCTGTATCTTGCCAGCACCTTTGAAAACGCCTTTAATGCCGAAACAATAGAATTACTTGATGTTATCACGAATGAGGCTTCAATTGTCATTAACAATGCTATGTTTTACGATGAATTTAAACTCTTAGCCATTACGGATGGATTGACCAAATGTTATAATCACCGTCATTTCCAGGAAATCCTTGAGAATGAATTCCAGCGTGCAAAAAGATATAAATTAACCTTTTCTTTATTAATCGGCGATATAGATAATTTTAAAAAGATAAATGATACCTACGGACACCAGATAGGTGATGTGGTGTTAAAAGGAATAAGTTCTTTATTAAAAAGGACGGTGCGGGATATAGATATGGTTGCACGCTATGGCGGTGAAGAATTTACCGTTATTATGCCGGAAACAGATGCCAAAGGAGCTGAGGGAACTGCAGAAAGAATAAGACAGGAAATAGGAGAGTATATCTTCTCCGGACTTCCACCAAAAACTTATGTTACGATGAGTATAGGTGTGGGAACATATCCGGATTTAAAGGTAGCCGATAAATTTGGGTTTGTTGAAAAAATAGACCAGGCACTTTATCGGGCAAAAAGAGAAGGGAAAAATAGAGTATGTAAGGCAAATTAAGTTATTAAGTTATTAAGTTATAAAGTTGAAAGTTATAAAGTTAAAAGATAGAAAATAGAGCACAGATAAGTTATCTTCTAATTTCTAACTTTATAACTTTATAACTTTATAACTTTTAACTTTATAACTTTATAACTTTATAACTTTTAACTTCCAAATGCTTAAAGGAGAACAAGTTATTATGGATTACTATCGCATAGAACCGGATATGAGTGATGAGGAATTTTTATTATTTCAAAACTTTATATTACAAAATAGTGGTATATTTATAGATGAGATTAAACGGGACTTGTTAAGAAAAGCCCTTTTATCGCGAGCTACATTTCTGAACTTAGCCGGATACGCTGATTATTATAAATTTTTGAAGTATAATCCACGAGGAGAAGAAGAATTTAAAGAAATACTTAACCTGATTACTGTTTGTGAAACATACTTTTTCCGTGATGCAAAACATTTTTACACACTTCGTAATCATCTCCTGCCGGAGATTATCAAAAGAAAACAAGCTCAAGGTAATTATGGTATTAGAATTTGGTCTGCCGGTTGCTCTACCGGGGAAGAACCGTATTCAATTGCGATTGCTTTATTAGAGGCATTGCAACCTGCGCAAATGTGGGATGTGGAAATATTTGCCTCAGATGTAAGCACTAAGGCATTAAAAACAGCTCAGGAAGGTGTATATTCTAAATGGTCACTCAGGTCAACGGATAGAAGTTATATCGAGAAATATTTTATTCAGGACGATAAAAGATTCACCCTGAAAGATGACATTAGAAATCGGGTGAATTTTGAGTACTTTAATCTAATTAGAGAACCATTTCCTTTATCTAAAATGGGTGATTATTGGGATATTATCTTTTGCAGAAATGTTACTATTTATTTTAAACAGGACTCTACCAAACGGGTAATAAGTAATTTTTATAATAGTCTCCAGAAGGAAGGTTATCTATTTATTGGGGCATCAGAATCCCTGTATCATATATCAAACGAATTTGAATTAGTAGAGATAGATGGAAACTTTATATATCAAAAACCATTTGAGAAAGCGGCAGAGAAAATTAAAGGGGGAAGAATTACCATAGAAAAAATTACATCTTCCACAAGAGCCTCCAGAAAAACTAAAAGGGAAGAGGTAGCATCTCCATCAGATGCGTTGATAAAAAAAGATATTAAAGAAATTAAGGCTCAGGCAAAAAAACCTGTTATCAATGAAAAAATAGAGGAGTTGTATAAAACTGCTCAATATTATTTTGAAGCGGATATGTTTGAAAAGGCATTATTTGAATTGATGAAGATAATTGATTGTACAGATGGACATCCTGAGACATTTCTTATGTTAGCCGATATTTATGCCAATAAAGAACAATTTGACGAGGCAGAAAGGGAATGTCGTAAGGCATTAGAAATTGACTCATTACTTTCCCCGGCTCATTTCCTTCTGGGCATCATTCTTAACAAGAAAGGGAACGCAGAAGAGGCAATTAAGGAATTTAAAAAAACTATCTATTTAGACCCTGATTTTCCATTAGCCCATTTTAACCTTGCCAATATCTATTTTGGAAATAAAGAGTATCCAAAATCTATGGCAGAATATAAGGCAACGATAGATATATTAAATAAAGGTAAAGATGTTTCACCTAAAATTGGTGGAGGATTCTCAAAGGAAATTCTAATTCAAACCTGCCAGCGAAATATCGAGAAGATAAAGAAGATAATGTAGAAATCAACTATTAATTTTGCTTTGGGGATTGGGGAAAAATCAGCAATCCCAAATAGAAAAAGGAGAATTTGTTAATGGAGCCTACAGCTAAATTAAGTAGCAAATACCAAATTGTCATTCCTAAAAAAATAAGGAAAAAATTAAACCTGAATTCAGGCGATGAGTTGATAATGAAGGTAGAGGATGATAAAATAATTATGCGTCCAAAACCTAAAAGTTATACTGAGTATATGTTAGGGTTAGGGAAAGAAATCTGGTGATAGGTGATAGGTAATCGGTGATAGGTAATCGGGTAATAAGTAGTTAATCTTTATTACTGATTACCTATTACCTATCACCTACGGAGGAAAAGATGGATAAGGAGACAAAATTAAAAAACCTACTCAAAAGGTATCATATTATTGGCTTAGATGCACAAATTTTTATTTATCACTTTGAAGATAATCCTGTATTTAAACCATTTACCATCACACTCTTTAATCTCATGGAACAAGGAGAAATAGCCGGGGTAACCTCGATTCTCTCCCTTTTAGAGATTATGGTTAAACCTAAGAAAAAACAAGAACATAAGTTAGTAAGTGAATATAAATTTTTACTTACTACCTTTCCAAATTTAGTTGTAGTAGGGGTTGATGAAGAGGTAGTTGATTCAGCCGCCTCTTTAAAGGCAAATTATTCCTTTGAGACTCCAATAGCGGTTCAATTAGCTACGGCTAAATTATATGACGCAGGCTGTTTTATTACTAATAATCAGGCTCTTAAGGAATTCAAAGAGATTAAAGTGATTACCATCTCAGACATTTTAGAAAAGGTAAAAGATTAAGCAATGAGAAGATTTATTTTATTTTTAATATTATTTTTGGGAATATCATTTTTATTTTATATAATACTTATAAAAGATTTCAAACCGGTTACCATCAGTATTTCAGGCTATCTTTCTCTGGAAGATATGGTAAGTCCAGAAGGAATAAAGGTTGAGGTTGTAAAAACTTATCATAAGGCTATTTTTAGAAAACCTATAAAACATTTTTTTGCTGATTCAATAGGGTTTTACCAATTAGAGGAAATTGATGCCCCAGTAGGAAGTGTTGGTGAAATCTTTCTTCTCTGGTTAGATGGTCGTAAGGAAAAAGCACCATATTTAAAATTAAGAATTACTAAAAAAGGCTACTTACCGACAGAAGTTTTAATTCTCAAGTTTATACCTATAATAAAAATACCTTTGTTAAGTTTAGATAAAGAAGGTAGTCATAAACCATTAAATGAGATAATTGCTGAAGATGGAATTAAAATTATAAAAAATGTGACTAAATACAAATTTTGTGCCTTGCATAATTACCTATGGTTTTACCCTGAGTATTATGACCTTGAAATCAGAATTCCAACAGATGATAACGACAAAGATGTCCAGGCTAAACTTAGACTAATTATTACACCACGATACACCAACTTTGAGGAAGAAATTAATGAATCAACACAGCGGTTAAAAAACTCAATAAGACTTCTTATACCGGAGATTTCTGCTGAAGAGATAAAGTTACAGGGAGGGGTAGATTTTGCTAATTCATTGTCTAATCCGTCTTTAGTGGATAAACTAAATGAGATATTAATTGACTCTAAAATAACACATATTCATTTGACATCAATAGATTTAGTAAGAAAAGAAAATTAGGCTGAAGGCTGTAGGCTGTTAGGCTATAAATTCCTTCAGCCTACAGCCGAATAGTCTACAGCCTAACAGCCTATCTATAGGAAATAAATACTATGACGAATTATTACATTACACAGATTTTTGGGGCACATTATGATGGTCCCAGTTATTTTATTGGATTAATTCCATTTGTGGTGGGAATAATTCTTGTTTGCTTTTTGGAAGAATTCGTAGCCTGTGTAATTAATTATTTAATGACCAATGATGAGGTAATGCGAATAAGGGTTATCTTATCTTCTATTATCGTAGCTTTAGTTATCATATTTTCAACCGGATGCGGATTATTGTTTTATCATAATGTTTATCTAAACAAAGAAATACCTGGCTTACAATTTCTTCTTAATGTGTTATTTTTCCTTTTCTATCTTGGATTATTTTCATCAGGGGTGTACATTTTACTCGTTTTATGGGGTAAGAAATTAGATTATGGTATTGGGCAAGGTGGATTATGTGGTTTAATCTTTGGGATTAGTGTAGTCCTTTCCCTTGATTTTATAGGTTTAGAACATTATGATAAAATTCTGGTTATAATCTTATTTGCAGGATTGGGGTTATTGTGGGGACTTATAGGAAGAAAAGAGGTGATTTTACAAAAATGGGTTTTACTTCTATTTCCAGTCGAACAAAGCGTTATTATATCTTTAATCTTTAGTGTATTTTTAATCTGGTTTTTTAGGGCAATATATGGTATTGATTTTGAGAATGAACGATTTTTATCTCTGGTTGGATTATTTTTATCAGCCATCACAGTTACCTTTACCAGTATTTACTTAGTTCGGGTAATTCAAACAGAACCTTTTGATAGTAGTCCTTATAAGAAAAATCGGTATCTTAAATTGGGTTTATTAATATTTTTATTCTTCTGGATTGGTGGTTTATATTCTATCCTGACCATCAAAATGACTCCATAATCTATTCTATTTTGCAATCAAAAAACACTTCCAAACCCACGCTCCTACCTAATCACCGCTATCTTGCCTATCTTCTTTAACCTCTCTTCGGTTTCTTCGGTGGTAACTATGTAGATATAAATTCCGCTGTCAACCTTTTGTCCATAATTATCCTGGACATCCCATTGCCAGACGGCTTGCTGATTTTCTACC
>JBDRHR010000041.1:0-4081 GCA_043816605.1 Nitrospirota bacterium | reverse complement strand
ATATAGTATAATAATAATAATAATAATAATATAATCTCCTTATATAGTATAATAGTGGTACTATTGTAAATAGTGACGCAGTATAGTGGTAATATTTTGGTACTTTGTGGTAATAGTACCACATTGCCACGCAGTATGCTGGTACTGAGAAATTTTCAAGAGAGTACCAGGGCCATGCGACCTTATAAAAATAGTACCAAAATAGTACCACTTTTTTACCGCTATGCTGCGGATGAGTACCACTTTTACCACTTTTTTTTATTATATCCTTTTCTGATAATTCTATGTGGTATTTATTTAAATGTAATGCAATATCTATATACTTATTATTTTTGCATAAAATTAGAAAAAAATGTACTCAATTGATCTTGGAGAAAAACTGGAGGAAAAACTTGAGAGAATTTGTAAAGACCACAATATCCCTACAAAATCTGAATTTGTTAGGGAAGCTATAAGGCAACACATAAAAAGATATGAGACTGATGATGCAGCAAGCAAGGTAGATAATCATAGGGTGTAAACCGAGGGATTACCATGCGTAAATCGGTTGAGACCTTAATGGAATGGATACGAACCAACCAGGAAGACGGTTGGAACATAAGTATCTCAGATTTTGTATCAATAATCAAAAAGAAAAATATTATATCTGGTGCAAAGGGCACTATGAAAGTCAGGCTATACGAACTAAACAAAAAATCACAATATATCACCATCTCTAATGGAATACTAACCTATCATAAAGATCGGAAGGTTCCCATACACAACCCCCTAATATCACCTGAGAACAGGGGAAAGCTACACGAATTCTTTGAAAATAATGTAAACATGTTTTCAAATCAATTAGAAGAATCAAAAAATAAACACATACTCTTAGATTTACATTCAATCTTTTCATGCGATACCGATCTATTTGATTGGATTATCCAAAATCCAGATGAGGCAACACCCCTAATTCAAGACGAGATAAAATCTAAATTTGATTGTGAGTGCGATGTTAGATATACCAATGCGTATGCCCCCAGAGAAGAACCACAATTATCAAGAAACCTAACCTCTTCTAAGGTTGACCAACTTTCATCCATATACGCTTCACCGACAATTCTTGACTCGGCACAGCTTATTGTTGATGTTGCCGTGTTTGATTGTGTTGATTGTTCTGAATCAATACAAGTAAAACAGGGACGTGGGGATGGTCAGCTTACACCACCCCCCAAATGTACTGGATGTGCTAATTATAAAACTTTTATATTTAAACCAAAAAAATCAAAATATCAAAATATTCAAAAAATAGAATTAACAGAGCCACTACCAAAACTCCAGGGGTGTGTTGGTGAACGCATGAATGCTTTTGTCATGGGCGACACCCACCGGGTTGATGTTGGTGAGGACTGTGAAATAACTGGAATCCTACGCACAGTTCCACCCTCTAAGAAAAGCATAATCTATGATAAGGTATTGGATATTAGTTCTATAGAGACCGTAGAATTGAAATTAGAGGTAACACCAGAGGATATAGATACCATAAAGACTTATGTGAATGACAAGGAAACCCCAATAACAAACCTGTTAGTATCTTCAATAGCCCCCTTTATATCTGGATATGAGGAATTAAAATTGGGTCTTGCTCTGCAATTATTTAGATGTCCTTCTTATTCATTTGGCGGTGATAGAAAACGTGGGAATATTCACACCCTTATAATAGGCGATCCAGGCGTTGCAAAATCAAAGTTTCTTAAATATCTTGATTATATCTCACCAAAGAGCATTTATGTCAGTGGCAAGGGGGCATCTGCGGCTGGACTTACCGTGTCCACACATCAACTGCCTGATAGGGGATGGGTTGTGCGTGCTGGTGCGGCGGTTAGGGCATCTGGTGGAAATCTATATCTTGACGAGGGAAATGAATGTGATGATGATGTTATTAAAGGGTTAAATGAAGCGATGGAATCTGGAACTGTAAGTACAACCAAGGCGGCAGGGCCATCAACATATCCGGCAGAGGTAAATCTTTGTATGGCTGCAAATCCAAAACGTGATAGATTTGATGGGTATAAACCACTTTCGGAACAATATGGAATACCTGCTACAACATTATCCCGATTTGACCTAATTTTTGTAATTAGGGATGAGGTTGATAAAGAACGTGATGCTAACATATCTACAAAGGTCATGGATGGTTGGATGCAAGGTACAAAAGACGATGACGACAACGACCTACTATCCCCAGATTTAATAAGAAAATATGTCCAATATGCACAAACCATAAAACCAAAAATGACAAAGGAAGCCGCCAATGCAATAGGTGAATATTATGTTAAATTGCGTGGTGCATCAAAACACACGATTTCTGTAACTGCACGGTCATTGGAGAGTATTGCAAGACTATCTACAGCAATGGCCCGCATTCATCTATCAAACAAAGTCTTAGTGAAACATGTTGAACCTGTTTTAAGATTGTATGAATATACTCTACGTCAGATAGCCACCAACGCAGACGGCGAAATTGAGGTTGATAGGATAATTGCAGACCATACAACATATGACCGCAATATTCTGCGTGCTATAGAGGGCGTAATTAGAAATAATATAAGTCGCAATGAAGATAAATTGGCAGACCTGGAAACTGTAATATCAGACATGGAGGCAGAGGGATTAACAAGGGTGAATATTCTTAAAAAGATAGATGAATTGAAGAATGATGGGATTATCTACTCCCCGAAACATGATAAATTAAATATAGTAAATGAAACCTAAAATAAAAAAGCCGAAGGTAACTAAAAAGACAACCATACTACGATGTCAAACTTACCCCGCCCTTAAAGGGCGGGGCTTGTAACTATGAAAACTAATTAATGGAGGTGAAAATGTCCAATTCCTCCCACAGCTAAAGCAGTGGGTTTCCTTGGACAGTTCTTTATGAAATCTACAGAAACCCAAAAACAGGCAATGAGAAAATATCAACGCAAATATTACCACTCACACCCAAAGGTACCCAGGGATAAGCGGATGAGAGGTATTGATGCCAAGATAGACAAGATGTTACCGGAGGCATTTTTATCAATCAAAGAAGAAATATCCAACCTTTTGAGAGATTTGCCATGTCACTTCTTATCTGGGTGGGCGACAAAAAATTACCTGACAGGAACCATTATGTACGTATGCCACCGTGACGGTCTTGATGTCCCAGGACACAACACACTAAGGCGTGTTTTTGGGTATAAAAATAAAAAATTTCAGGGGAATAAATTTTACAAGAAATTAAAAAACTACTATGAAAAAGATGGGGGAAACTCAAAATGCCAGAAAACGTAATCGCAATAAAAATCAAGAGCGAGAAGGACAGGGAAATGTTTGAAGAACTTTCAGACCTATTTGGAAAACCGGACAATATCCAAGTCTTGAGAAATCTAATGACCTTCTACAAAAACCATTCTCCAAACTACAGATATTTTGGAAAAAACAAGGACGGGGAAGGAAATCAAAAAACAAGGCATGAGATAGGCGGGGGGTTCTGTAGACCGTAGTAAAAGCCTCCGTAAAGGTTCATAAAGTGTCGTAAAGGGGTGTAAAGTTTCGTAAAGGGTTACGAACGATTAAAAAATAATTATTTAAGCGGTTGATATAAAAAGTCAAACTTACCCCGCCCTTAAAGGGCGGGGCTTGTAACTATGAAAACTAATTCATGCTACGATTGGAGGGTTGACAGCCCCCTGCTGTCCAAAGAGCTTGCTGAGGACAGCGATATTACGGGCAGCATTGATGTCCGAACTGAGCGTAAGCCCGCAGTTATTGCAGCGATACCATACTCCTTTTCGGTTGGCTTTTCGGACTACGCCACAAGCACTACACCTCTGGCTTGTGTACCTGGGATTAACGTACTCAACAACCTTTCCAAGAGTTTCGGCTTTGTATTCCAGGAAATCCCCGAATTGTCTGAAACTCCAATGACCACGCATCTTGTTGAATCGCTTCCCGTTTTTCTTCCTTCGCCCGATGTTCAGTCTCTCCAAAACAAAGAGATTGGCATCACTTTCGGCAATCTTCTTACTGATACAGTGGTTGACATCACGCACGAAACGAT
>JBDRHR010000040.1:0-15927 GCA_043816605.1 Nitrospirota bacterium | reverse complement strand
ATTAAATTGTTTCTCTAAATCTTCTACATTCCTCAATAGATGGGCATAACAGTATTGAATCTCACAAGGAACTTTATTATATCCATTATAACGGTCTACAACCAAAACACCAAGTAGTCTTTCTTCTCCAAATATTTCCTTTGGAACTCTTGACGATCTTGTATCTTCAAACCTAAAGATACTTGTCTTTTCATTACAGAATATCCAGGAGTATCCTGAATGTCCATCAGTCCTCCAGCTTGTTTCATCTGCATGTTTAGTTGGATATCTCCTGTATTCTTCTATTATTTTTGGAATTGCCGGTTTGAATATTTTAGCAACTCGGTGAAGAATATCGAATAAACTACTTGAGGATGCTATCTCTCCCAAGATTGTTGCTACTCGTCCCATTGATATTCCATATCCATAATGCATAGTTGCAACATGAGTTATCAGTTGGTTTCCATAAAGTGATTTTGGTAATACCTTTGGTTTTCTTTGTATATTCTTTTTACACTTTGGACACCATTTCTTTTCGCATTTGTATAGTATCTTTTCTACCTTCACCGGGACACTTTCTATGACTGTTCTATTTACAACCTCTTTTTTTTCAAGAATGCTCCCACAATCAGGACATTTCCCCTCTTCTACCTCCAAGTATTCAATCCTGTCTGCTTCTTGCTCTGTAATCTGAGCCCTTCCATATCCTTTATGTCCTTTATTTGCCCCTCCATTATTGTCCGAATTTTTACTATTTTCCTTTAGTGGAATCTTTGAAGACGGTGTAGAACTACCAAAGTATCCATCTTTAGTCTTGAGTTCCTGATACCTTAGCTTAGCTCGAAGCCGTTCCAACTCTTCCTCTAAATTATCTATCTTCCTTTGCTTTTCAAAACAATCTTCACAAAATCCCATTTTTCCCCTCAATTATTTATTCGACAAAAAAAATAAAAACTTGAGAGAAAATTGTTGAATACAGTTAGATTGGCTTGTCCCCTCCCGATAACTGACCCATTACAACACAGACTAAATTTTAATTGACATATAATTAAATTTATGGTATATTTATATTTCATGGTATAGTAACAAAAAGGGAGGATTTTTATTCTGTAATCAGGCTCGCCTGGTAGAGGTAAAGATGAGAGTATATAGCCCGAGTAGAAGGAAAAATATTTATCGAGGTAAACCTCAAAGACATAAATTTATTATAAAAATAATCTTACTCCTTCTCTTCTTTGTTCTTATCTTTCTGGGTATAAGTAAAACTCCTGTTCCTCAGGAAGATACAATTTTAAAGTATAAAAAGATATTAGAGAAGGACCCGGCTAATATTGAAGCATATATTTCATTAGGTGAGGATTATTATCATAAGGCATTAGAAGAGGAATTCAAAAAGAATGAGAAAGAAACGAACATTCTATTAGAGGAGAGTGTTAAATACTATCAAAATGCCATTAAATTGGATGAAGGTGGAAAAATTTCACCTCAAAGCCATTATCACCTCGGGATAGCATATTTTAAGTTAAGTAAATATTCAAGTAATAAAAACTATTATGAGCAAGCTGAGGATGAATTAAAGAAATCATTACAAGAGAAATTTGAGACATCGGAGACACATATTTATTTAGGACATATTTACTTTAAAAAAGGGTTATTTGATGATGCTATTGATGAATATATGCGGGCAAAGGCGATCAATCCAAATGATGTTGCCGCTTGGTATAACTTAGGATGGGTATATAAGGTAAAAGGAAGTCCTAATAATGCTATTGTTGCTTTCCGCAATGCGGTTATGATACCAAACTTAGATAAATCTCTTCACATTAGAATTTTGGCGATATTAGGAGAAATCTATTATGAGCAAAATCTAATAGAACATGCTAAAGACGAATATAAAACTATTCTTAAATTAGACCGTGCCTCAGAAATAGCCCATTATAAATTAGGTCAGATTTATAAAAAACAAGGAGATTTAGAATTAGCCACAAGGGAACTGAATAGTGCGCTAAAGTTAAATCCTGAAAATAAAGATGCAAAAGCAGAATTAGATGCCTTAGAAAAAAAGACAAAAAGATTTTAATTGACAACTAAAGCTATTTTTGTTATAGTATTAAATATAATTATCAATTAACAATTATCAATTAATAATTAATAATTAATAATTGATAATTAATAATTATAAGTAAGGGGTGATAAATAATGCTATTTAATAAACTATTTGGTTTGTTTTCCAATGATATTGGTATAGATTTAGGGACAGCCAATACATTAGTTCATGTAAAAGGTGTTGGGATTGTGCTTTGTGAACCGTCTGTGGTGGCTATTGATCGGGAAACAAGGGCTGTGTTAGCTATAGGAGAAGAAGCTAAACGGATGTTAGGTCGCACACCGGGTGATATTATTGCTATTAGACCATTAAGGGATGGCGTCATAGCAGATTTTGAAATTACCGAACGAATGATTAGACATTTTATTACCAGGGTGCATAATCGCAAGGCATTAGTTCGACCTCGAGTTGTAATTGGTGTTCCATCAGGAATAACTGAGGTAGAAAGACGGGCGGTCCGCGAAGCCGCAGAACAAGCTGGGGCAAGAGAGGTGTTTTTAATTGAAGAACCTATGGCCGCGGCTATTGGTTCTAATATTCAGGTCTATGAACCGGCAGGAAATATGATTGTAGATATAGGTGGGGGAACAACAGAGGTAGCGGTTATCTCTCTGGGTGGAATGGTTGTCAGTAAATCTATTCGTATTGCCGGCAATGAAATGGATGAAGCACTGATACAATATACTAAAAAAACCCATTCACTTTTAATTGGAGAACGCACCGCAGAAGATCTTAAGATTAAAATTGGGTCTGCTTATCCATTACCAGAAGAGCAATCAATGGAGATAAAAGGCAGGGATACGATGACAGGATTACCGAGAACACTCAGAATTACATCAGAAGAGGTTCGTGAGGCATTAAAAGAGCCGATTAGTTTTATTGTTGAAGTAGTTAAAACTGCATTAGAAGAGACTCCTCCGGAACTTGCCTCAGATATTGTTGACCGGGGTATAGTTCTAACGGGAGGTGGGGCTCTATTACGAGAATTAGACAGACTTCTTTCCCAGGAAACAAGATTACCTGTAGTGTTATCTGATGACCCACTGCGATGTGTAGTTATTGGAACAGGCAGGTATTTAGATGAATTAAGGACTTTACAACGAGCACGAAAAAAAGGAGGGCTGCGGTGGTCAACTGAATCATTTAGAAAAGGAGAGGAAGGTGGTTAAAAATGTGTAATGTGTAATGTGTAATGTTTTACATAACACATTACACATTACACATTACACATCTAACATTCCTCTGAAAGGAGTGGAATGAACTCTAATGACGAGTTTTTTTTGGAGACATGCCAGAACTAATATTATTATTGTTTTGCTTTCTGTTTCTATTCTTTTAATGACTACTCATACCTCTTTGTCCACAGGATATTTAAAACGGGGAATTATGAGTACCTTACTTCCTTTTCAACTCATAGCTTTTCAAATAAAATACTCTGTAAAAGACTTTTTTTTAGCCATTAATGAAATTCAATCAGTTAGAAGTGAAAATCTAAAATTTAAAGAGGAAATAAAAAGATTTTCACTTGAACGTAAGGAATGGCAAGAAGCAGTAAGTGAAAATAGAAGGCTTAAAAAACTATTAGAATATAAAGACCGTATTCCGTATAAGAGTATTGCCGCAAGAGTCATTAGCTATGACCCAAGTAACTGGGCTAATACAATTATTATTGATAAGGGTAAAAAAGATGGGATATATAAATTGGCTTCTGTGGTTACTTATCAAGATGGAAAAGAAGGATTGGTTGGAAGAGTAATTGAAGCAGAAAACCATTCTGCCTCAGTTTTACTCCTTAATGACCAAAATAGTATGATTGGTGCTCAAATCTTACGTTCTAAGGAAAAAGGTGTTATAGAAGGGGATAATTATAGATTTGGTAAATTAAAGTATCTACCCTATGATGCAGATGTAGTTAAAAATGATATTGTGGTTACTTCAGGAGATGGTGAAGTCTTTCAAAAAGGATTATTTATTGGATATGTGGTGCATGTAGGGTTGAAAGATCGTGGGCTATTCCGTGAAGTGGATATTTTACCATTTGTTAAATTCTCTAAACTGGAAGAGGTTTTGGTAGTTATAAATAAAGAACTCTCTCCTACCACGGAGCAGGAGAGAAAGTGAGCAGGTGAGAAAGTGAGCAGGTGAGAAAATTCCAGGTGAATCTTACTTTCTCACTTTTCCACTTTCTCAGAGGGAGTTATTAAGTGTACTGGGTAATCTGGCTGGGAATAATTATCTTATCTTTAGTAGTTCAAACGGTTTGGGGTGATATTTTAACTGTTTATGAGATAAGGCCGGATTTACTATTTGTCGTCATAGTTATTTTCTCCTTTAAGCACTCAACATTTGAATCAGGATTAATAGGTTTTATTGCTGGCATTTTGCAAGATAGTTCTTCAGGTATTAATTTTGGAATTAATGCCTTCACAAAATTAATTATTGGATTAATAACCAGTAACATCAAAAAGGTTTATGCAGAAAATTTGATTTCAATATCCCTATCTATCTTTGTATTTACACTCATCCAATCTTTATTAATCTTTGCACTTCAATCAATCTCTATCATATCTGGAATTTCTACGATAAATAGATGCCTTCTTGTCGCCCTTTATAATACCTTGCTTGGGATACTTATCTTTCCTTTAATTCGGAAGGTAAAAACAGGGTATAAGAATGTGTAAGGTGTAAGGTGTAAGGTTTTACCATAACACATAACACATTTAACATTACACATTCTATTTATACAGGAGGATGATAATGCAGATTGAACCTACTCAGACTGAATTAGAAAGACTTCGGCAAAGACTTGTCCGATTAACCATAATTATTATCATCGCCTTTATGATATTGATTATCAGAATGAGTTATTTGCAGATAATAAAAGGAAATTATTATCAGAAGGTATCAGAAAATAACCGTATTCGATTAATACCCATTATTGCCTCCAGAGGAATGATATATGATAGAAATGGTAAAATTTTAGCTCGGGATATACCTTCATTTGATATATCCATAATTCAATTAGGACTTTCAGAGCATGAGATATTACAAACATTAATCAAGTTAAAAAAGATAGTAGAAATTGATTTTAAAGAGGTTAAGGAGAAAATTTTAGCCAAAAAAAATCGCCCCTTTGAGCCAATGATAATTATTTCGGATGTTGACCGCCAAACCTTGACTAAAGTAGCTGAGCGAACCACAGAGCTACCTGGTATTATCATTCAAGTTAATCCAAAACGATATTATCCTTGTGGAACTATATCTGCCCATGCATTAGGATATTTAGGTGAAATTAGCCAGAAAGAATTAGTTAAAAAATACGCTGAAGGATATAAATATGGTGATTCAATTGGTAAATCAGGGATAGAAGAATATTATGATATATTCTTAAGGGGAAAAGATGGAGGAAAACAAATTGAGGTTGATGCCAGGGGAAGACAATTACAGGTTTTAGGTGACATGGAACCTATCCCGGGTAATAATTTAGTTTTGACTATTGACCGTAAATTACAGGAAATAGCAAGTGATGCCCTCGGTGAGAGGTCAGGGGCAATTGTCATTATGAATCCTAATAATGGTGAAATATTAGCTCTGGTGAGTAAACCAAGTTTTGACCCGAATATCTTCTTAAGACATATGACCCCGCAACAAGCTAAGGAGATATTTGCTAATACACGCTATCCATTATTTAATCGGGCTACTCAAGCACTATATTCCCCGGGTTCTGTATTTAAAGTTGTTGTTGCCGCCTGCGCCTTAGAAAATGAAATTATAGAAGAAGAAGATACTCGTTCCTGTGGTGGTATATATTGGTTAGGGAATCAAAGATTTGTTTGCTATCACCGGGAAAAACACGGTGATATGAATATTATAGATGCCTTGGCTCATTCTTGTAATATCTTTTTCTATCAAGTAGGCTATAAATTAGGTGCAGATAAAATCTCAAAATTTGCTAATGAGGTCGGATTAGGATATAAGACAGGGATTGACCTCCCCGCCGAGGCCGCAGGGTTAGTCCCTACGCGTAATTGGAAGAAGAAAAGATATGGAAAATCATGGTATGGTGGAGATACAATTCTTTTGAGTATTGGACAGGGATTTATTTTAACTACCCCATTACAGTTAGCTCAGGCTTTAAGTGTCATTGTAAATGGAGGGCATGTCTATACCCCGAGAATAGTTAAACAGATGATAGATTCCTCTGGAAATATAAAGGTGTTTAATCCCTGGGTAAAGAAAATTATATCTTTATCACAGCAGACTCAAAAGATGTTATTTAAAGGGTTAGAGCGTGTGGTGACTAATGGTACCGGATATTTAGCATATCTACCAAATCTTAGAGTAGGTGGCAAAACAGGGACGGTGCAAAATCCTACTGGAGAAGACCATGCATTATTCTTATGCTTTGCCCCTATTGATTCTCCTAAAGTAGTTATTTCGATTATTGTCGAACATGGAGGTAAGGGAGGAATAGAGGCCGTTCCGGTAGCCAGAAGAATTTTAGAACAAATAGATTGGTCTATGTTTAAAGAGGAAGAGGGGGAAAAGGAGTAATCAGGTAATCAGTAATCGGGTAATCAGGTGATCGGTAATAAAGGTTAATTACTGATAACCGATTACCGATAACCTTTTATCCCCAGCCTGAACGCTTACGAAAAGGAGTAAGTCTATGCTTGATTTTAGATTAAGAAAAGGATTTGATTATGTCCTCTTCATGGGTATAATTCTAATTGTCTTTTTAGGAATACTTATAATTTATAGTGCTACTCAAAGCTTGGAAGGTAATGTGTTATGGTATAAACAAGCTATGTGGTTTGGGATAGGACTTTTAGGATTAATGAGTACAGTGTTATTTGATTATCAATTATTGGGTAAATATTCTCGAATAATCTATATCTTGGTTATCTTTTTATTAGTATTTGTATTGTTTGGAGGTCCTTTGATTCGTTCTGCCAGAAGTTGGTTAGTTCTAGGTCCTTTTTCATTTCAACCATCAGAATTTGCTAAATTAGCTACCATTATTGTCGTCGCTGAATATCTGTCAACAAAACGAGAGGGACTAATAACTATTTCTGAATTTGTTTATCCTACTTCATTAGTCGCCATACCTGTATTGCTTATTCTCATGCAACCTGATTTGGGCACTACCTTAGTTTTTCTTCCGGTAATTATCGTTATGTTTTATATTACAGGTGCTAAACCAATTTATTTAGTGACATTGACCTCGATAAGTATTTTAATTCTATCTTTTACTTTATTTTTAAGTTGGGGAGCTATCCATGTCTTCCATAAAACTAATGCCCTGTATTTCCTGTATAAATGGATTAGTTCCATTAAATATGCTTCTATCTCATTACTCTGCTTACTTGGATTTATCGTAGGTTCATACTATATTTTAAAATTATTTAGAAGAAATATTTCATTTACTGTGTTTGGATTAATCTTTGTGATTATTGCTATTAGTCTTACTGTTTCTTTAATGGCAGATGGGTTTTTAAAGGATTACCAGAGAAAACGGTTGGTAGTGTTTCTTGACCCTGGAATTGACCCTTTAAATGCCGGTTATAATATTACTCAGTCTAAGATTGCGATAGGCTCAGGTAAATTATTCGGCAAAGGGCTTTTCCATGGGACACAAAGTCAACTGGGATTTTTACCGGAGCGACAATCAGACTTTATTTTTTCAGTTATAGGAGAGGAATTAGGATTTGTAGGCGCAGGTATTATATTACTCCTTTTTCTAATCATTATCTATCGAGGGATTTCTATTGCCTTTTCTTCAAGGGATACCTTTGGTTGCTTATTGGCATCAGGAATAGTAACGATGCTTGCAGTTCAGGTCTTTTTTAATGTGGGTATATCCTTAGGGATAATGCCTGTAACCGGATTAACACTTCCTTTAGTAAGTTATGGCGGCTCTTCACTTTTTATTACCATGGTTTCTGTGGGGATACTTTTAAATATTCAGTTAAGAAGATATTTGTTGTGATAAAAGGTAATGGGTTAGTTATCAGAGGGGAAAAAGGGGTCCAGGATTCGAGGGTTCAAGGGTTCGAGTGTTTGTTTTCCATTATTCCCCTCGACCACTTTAATCCTTTTGATAATTTTTTTATATTTCCATTAATAACTGAAGGATTACAATTTATGTATGAAAAAAGGTGGTATCGCGACTTAATAAAAACCGATGATTTAGTAACCTTTGAGGTAGTAATTGAGGAAACCGACCTTTTGGTCATGGCAACTAAAGATTTAACGAGTGAGGTGACTAAATTAGTCATAGAAATCAGGGAGGAGCTAAAAAGGTATATTGCTGTTGACCCTGAGTTTAAAGAGAGCCTTGTTCCCTACAAAATAAGTGCTGACGCCCCAAAGATTGTAAAAGAAATGGCAGAAGCCGCAAAAATTGTTGGTGTAGGTCCGATGGCGGCGGTTGCCGGTGCTATTGCTGAATATGTTGGAAGAAGGCTATTAAAAAATTCCAAAGAGGTAATCGTAGAAAACGGGGGGGATATTTTTATAAAAAGCCTGCGGAAAAGGAAAATAGGGATATATGCAGGTTTATCTCCCTTGAGTAATAAAATAACCGTAGAAATAGATGGGCAGGAAACTCCATTAGGTATTTGTACATCATCAGGGACAGTGGGGCATTCATTAAGTTTTGGCAAGGCAGATGCGGCAATGGTTTTAGCTTCCTCTACGGCATTAGCTGATGCGGCGGCAACTAAAATAGGTAATTTAGTTAAACAACCAGAGGATATTGAGCAAGCACTTGAATTTGCCAAGACTGTTACCGGACTCAAAGGAGTAATAATCATTAAAGATGACCGGATGGGTGTTTGGGGGGATATAAAATTGGTTTGAATCAGGGTAACAGCTTCGCCAGTCAAAAACTTTGTAGTGTGAATAACTGTAAATTGTAAAATGGATAATGAAAAATTTAAAATTAGGATATTGTGATCTTGTTTTGTACTTATTCATCCTACATTTATTTTGCATTTTTCATTTTACAGTACCCATTTTACAGTTCTTCAGCTTTTATCTTTCAGTAACCTGAACTGTTACGAATCAGGCAAATCCATGCTCGGCTAAAAACCCCATTGTAATTTCTTTTTTTCCTTCCTTAACCAATAATTTCTCTACATATTTGCCCAGCATATCTACCTCAATATTGAGTAAATCGCCAATATCCTTTTTGCCCAGGGTAGTTGTCTTAAGGGTATGAGGGATGAGGCAAATGGTGAACTCCTCACCCTTTATTTCAGCTACGGTTAAACTAATTCCTTCGACCGACACAGAGCCTTTTTTAACGATGTACTTACTTAATTGCCGGGGAACAGATATTTGTAGAATTTGATTTTCTCCTTCTACCGACTTTTTCACAATCCTTCCTGACCCATCAATATGTCCGGAAACCAAATGCCCTCCGAGTCTGTCACCAAGTCGCATTGCCCGTTCTAAATTGACCTTTTTCCCTATGGAAAGCGTACTTAGATTAGTCAATTTTAGTGTTTCCGGCATAATATCCACATTAAAGGTGTCACCCTGAGCGTGTCGAAGGGTATGCTTACTAAATTCCGTTACAGTCAAGCAAACGCCATTGACCGCAATACTATCCCCTTGTTTTAAGTCCTCCAAAACCTTATGTGCCGTAATAACAAAGGCATTAGCCCCTTTTTCTTTAATTATCCCCTATTTCTTCTACAATTCCAGTGAACATAATTTACTCCTTTAAGATTTATAGGACATATAGGACATATAAGACTTATAAGACCTATACATACCCTGAAACTAAAATATCCTCCCCTATCTTTTCCACAGTAAGTTCTTTTAGCCTGACTAATTCAGATAGATTCCCCACCGCACTAAGTTGTTTATTTCCTGCTATTTTAGGGGCAATAAAAAAGAACACCTTGTCAGCTAACCCACTTTTTAAGAACGAGGCATTAATTTGTGCCCCTCCTTCAACTAATACACTGGTTAGCCCTATCTCACCTAATTTTTTCACCAATTCCATCACATCTACCATTCCATTAGATTCAGGCAGGATTAGAATTTTAGCCCCTAATTTCTCTAAGGTAAAAACCTTATGCTCGGGTGCATTCTTAGTAGTGGCGATGATAACCTTTTTAGGATTTTTTAACACCTTTGCCTCAAGGAAAATTTCTAACCGCGTATCAACTATGATTCTAAATGGGTCTTTTGCCCCAACGAGGCAAGCCTCTTTTATTCTGGAGGCTTGCCTCGTTGCGGTTAACAACGGGTTATCCGCTAATATAGTATTTTTGCCGACTAAGACCGCATCAACCTGTGAGCGGAGTTGATGGACTAAATTCCTGCTTTCTTCAGATGTAACCCATGATTTATCCGGCGTAGTTATCTTTCCATCCAAAGTAATAGCAGATTTTAGGATGATAAAAGGTAGTTTCGTGGTCATATATTTAACATAAACCTCATTGAGTTTCCTCGCCTCTTCTTCCAGAACTCCTACTTCTACCTCTATTCCTGCTTTTTCTAATTCCTCCTTGCCGCAAACTAAGGGATTAGGGTCAAGCATACTGACCACTACCTTTTTAATCCCAGATTCAATAATGGCTTTGGTGCAGGGAGGGGTGCGACCATAGTGAGAGCAAGGTTCTAAGTTAAGATACAAGGTTGCATTTTTAGCCTGTTGCCCAGCCTCTAAAAGTGCATTTATCTCGGCATGAGGACTGCCTGCCTTTTGATGATAACCCTCTCCAACTATTTTTCTATCTTTAACCACCACCGCTCCAACCATTGGATTAGGGCTGGTTTTACCTATTGCCTTTTTAGCCAATTGTAATGCCCGCTCAATATATTTTTTATTTTCCATGTTTGTTTATTTCAATCCTTTTAAATATAATACATTATAAGTAATAAGAAAGTCAAGGTTTTTTTATCAATCGGATTCCTAAAAGATTTTTGTTGACATAGAATAATTTTTGTGGTAAAATTTAACTTGTTATAAAAAAAATAATAAAGACCCTGTTATGGATGATGATATAATAGGTATAGTAGCTGGTATACGATTTGGTGCAGGAGTAGAAAAATATGCTGAAAAACTTGGATTATATGTTTTAGCACCTTCTGGAGAGATAGTGAAGCTAATTAATAAATCAGGTTTTATCCCACACATATGGAGATGATTTAATGGGTAGTGTTATTAAAAAAAGAAGGAAAAAAATAAGGAAGCATAAGTATAAAAAATTACGACAAAAGATGAAGTTCCAACGGAGGAAGTAACAGTAGTTTCAGTGGGTAGGCACAACCAGAGAAAAAGGTTGTGCCTACCTAACTTTCATGAAAGGCTAAAACCTGAATTCCGTTTGGAGTTAATCCTTTAGGATTTCATTTATAAATCCACCATTATGCTACGGCAGTTATTTTTGTCATACAGCATTTCTTGAATTTCTTCCCACTTCCACAAGGGCAGAGGTCATTTCGACCTATTTTATGTTTCATGTCAATATCTTCTGCAGGTAGTTCCTTTTTCAGCGAAACAAGTTTCCCTTTTTGAGAGTGACCAGGCTGATGTTTTATCTGAGCCGGCTCTCTGCTTTCTACTATGTGCATAGGTCTATGCGAAACTATCGGCATTTCTTTTTCTACTATTGGTATCTTAAAGATGTATTCTAACGCCTCTTCCTTGACCTTTGCCACTAAGACATCAAACATCTGATAGCTTTCATGCCGATATTCAACCAATGGGTCTTTTTGTCCATAAGCCCGCAGGTTAATTCCTTCACGGAGATAATCCATATTATGGAGATGGTCCTTCCAATGGCCATCAAGGATATGAATCATAACACTACGCTGGAGCTGATTCATTTGTTCTTTTCCAATCAAATCCTCTCTTTTCTTATAAACCTCTTTAATCTCTGCAATTGCCATCTCCTCCAGGTCATCAAAATTTTGGACATCAGTAAAATCAAAGATTATGCCAAAGTTTTGATGTAATCTGTTTTTTAGTGCTTCTTTATCCCAATCATCCGAATGTATTTTTTCACCGGCGGATGTCCGAAGAATCTCATCGGTAACCTCTTCAATTATTTCCATGATATGTTCAGATAAATCATCTTCATTTAATATCCTATCCCTTTCTTGATAAATAATAGTTCTTTGCTGATTCATCACATCATCATACTCAAGTAGTCTTTTACGAATATCAAAATTATGTCCTTCTACCTGTCCTTGAGCCCGTTCAATTGCCTTGTTAATCCATGGATGTTCAATCACCTGGTCATCTTCAAGCCCTAATTTTTCCATAATGAGCTGAATTTTTTCAGAGCCGAATATCCGCATCAGGTCATCTTCTAATGAGAGATAAAATTTGGATGAGCCCGGGTCACCCTGTCTTCCTGCACGACCACGAAGCTGATTGTCAATTCTTCTTGATTCATGCCGCTCTGTCCCAAGGATGTGCAACCCATCTAAATCAACAACTTCGTCATGTTCTTTAGGGATAGGGGGAGTGCCTCCAAGAACAATATCCGTTCCTCTACCAGCCATATTAGTCGCAATAGTTATTGCCCGTTTGCGACCTGCCTGGGCAATAATTTGTGCCTCCATCTCGTGATATTTGGCATTGAGTACCTGATGTGGGATAGCCTCTTTTTTTAGCAAGGCACTTAACCGCTCTGATTTTTCTACCGAGATTGTTCCCACTAATACAGGTCTTCCCTTTTTATACAACTCTACAATTTCCTGAATAACTGCCTTAAATTTCTCCTTCTCTGTTTTATAAATAACATCAGGATACTCTGTCCGAATAAGTAATCTATTCGCCGGTATAACGACCACATCTAATTTATAAATCTTATCAAACTCCTCCGCCTCAGTATCTGCCGTCCCGGTCATTCCGGCTAATTTATTATACATACGGAAATAATTCTGGAAGGTAATCGTCGCCAATGTTTGATTTTCTTCTCTGACCCTTAATCCCTCTTTAGCCTCTAATGCCTGATGAAGCCCTTCTGAATATCTGCGTCCGGGCATAAGTCTGCCTGTAAATTCATCTATAATGAGTACCTCCCCTTCCTTAACCATATATTCTACATCTCGTTTGAACAAGGTATGAGCCTTTAATGCATTGACAACATAATGAGCTAAATCCATATTTCTTGGGTCGTAAAGATTTTTTACCTTAAGTAATTTCTCGGCTTTGGTTACTCCCTCTTCAGTTAAATTGGCAGTCCGAAGTTTTTCATCAACCTGATAATCCTTGTCTTTGTGGATGTAGGGAATAATCTTATCAACCAGATAGTATTTATCCGTAGATTCCTCTGCGGGACCTGAGATGATAAGTGGGGTTCTTGCCTCATCAATCAATATCGAGTCCACCTCATCCACGATGGCAAAGTTATGTCCTCGTTGAACCTTTAGACTCTTATGGGGAACCATATTATCCCTGAGGTAATCAAATCCAAATTCATTATTTGTGCCGTAGGTAATATCACAGGCATAAGATTGTTGTCGTTGAGGCGGGGTCATATCATGCTGAATTACCCCTATGGAAAGCCCTAAAAATTCATAGATAGGACCCATCCATTCACGGTCTCTTTTGGCTAAATAATCATTAACCGTAATGATATGTACCCCTTTACCTGCCAGGGCATTTAAATAAGTTGCCAGGGTAGCAACTAAGGTTTTACCTTCCCCTGTTTTCATCTCGGCAATCTTCCCTTCGTGTAAGGCTATGCCACCCATCAACTGGACATCAAAATGACGCATATTAAGGGTGCGTTTTCCTACTTCACGCACCACAGCAAAAGCCTCAAATAAAATATCCTCCAAGGTTTCACCATCGGCTAATCTCTTTTTAAATTCATCGGTTTTTGCCCGCAACTCTGCATCTGAGAGCTTGCTAATTTCCGGCTCTTTGGCATTAATTTCCTCTACTAAGGGTGTGAACCGACGCAAATCCCTTTCTCGTTTAGTGCCAAAGACCTTTTTTAATATCGTCCCAATCATCTTTTATCCTCCTCCTACAACCCTTTACCTTTTTATTATATCATAAGGGATGCTTCTTGTCAATTAACAATTCAGGTTGTTTAGGCTGAAGGCTGTTAGGCTGTAGGAAGAAGACTGTTTTACCTTTCAACCTATCTACCTACAGCCTATTCCCTCAAACTTACCTCCCCTGCTGTAATTATTTCCGTCTCTCCATCTTTTAATTCCACCATAAGATTACCTTGCTCATCAATTGAAGTAGCCTTTCCTTGTATTAATTTATCAGGCAAGCGGACGGTTACCTTTTTACCAACTACTAAGGACAACTCATTAATTTCCTTTAAGAAAAGTTGTAAATTGTGTTCAACCTTAAATTTTAGATAATCCTCCTCAACGGCTTGCAATATTTTTGTCAGCAACTCTAATCTCGATAATTCCTTCCCCAGTTCATCTTTAAGAGAGGTAGCACCGACGGGAAGTAATGTAGAATCCACATTGACATTAATCCCTATTCCTACGACGATATATTTCACTGCTACTTCGCTACAAGAGCTTTCACTTAATATTCCAGCTACTTTTTTACCGTTGAGATATAAATCATTGGGCCATTTGATAAGCACCGGCAGATTGGTTTTTTCCCTAATTGCTCTGGCGACGCTGTGTCCGATTAGAATAGTTAATCCTGGTGCCTGGTTAAGGCTAATCAGGGTAGGTGTAAGGATAAGTGAAAACCATAATCCATCCGGCGGAGAAACCCAACTTTTACCAGAGGTGCCCATGCCATGGGTTTGAGTCTCGGCGATAACCAGAGTTCCTTCAATACCGCCACAAGAGGCTAATGTATGGGCAATATCCTGTGTGGAACCTACCTCGTCAAAGGTATGTATTTGTCTGCCAAAGATTTTACTCTTCAAACTTTGTTTAATCTCTTGTGCTTGCCACATATTAATTTTTTCCTTGATGTGTAAGATATGAAAATTATGGAGATACGGGAATATTATTCCT
This sequence comes from Nitrospirota bacterium, assembly GCA_043816605.1. Taxonomy (GTDB): domain Bacteria; phylum UBA9089; class CG2-30-40-21; order CG2-30-40-21; family SBAY01; genus JBDRHR01. The sequence continues at coordinate 869 of JBDRHR010000040.1, read as the reverse complement.
TTTCAACTTTCCTAAAATTCCCCTTTTCTTTTTCTACAATCCACCTATTTCCTTATCTTTTCTGTTTACACTCCTGAAAATATTTGGGGTCAGGAATTTTTATACAGCATAGGCTACCGCACGCCCCGGGAAATCTTTTTTTCAATTCGTTCAACCTTTTAGCACGGGTCAGGCAATATATCCCTTCTTTTTTTGGCATAATCGATAAAATTCATTAAAGGGCAACAAACAACCTTGAAGAAAATTCATTTTCTCCAAATATTTTAAAGAACAAGGCTGTTGTCCAGTAACACAGCGGCGGTTTTTCAAGATAGACGACATGCTTTAAATGAGGCGTGAGGTAATCTCCAGACATATTCATAAAACTGGGAATCGCACTGTATCTCGCCTCATCAGGTTCCATCAGAGGTGTGAAGGATAAGAGACTGACATAAAGAATCAGCGGCACGATAAAGAGAATAATTTTCTTGTTGATGACAGCGTTCAAGTATTTCCCTCCTACTTGAAGATATTATACATCTGAAAACTGTTTAAGTCAAGTAAAATTTAAATTGAACCGTAATGGGTCAGTCTTCGGGGGGAATATGGAAAAATGTATCAACAGGATTCAAGGTGTTGAGGGGTCGAGGGGTCAAGTGGAATAAGGAAAAACTCTTCACTTAAACCCTTGAACCCTCGAATCTTGGACCCCTTTTCTCCCCCCGATAACTGATCCATTACTGCTTAACGTAATCGGTCAGTCTTTGGGGGAAAACATGGAAAAATTTATCAAAAGGATTCAAGGGGTTAAGGGTTCGAGTGTTTGTTTTTCCTTATTCCACTTGACCCCTCAACCCCTTAAATCCTTGAACTCTGAATCCCTTTTATCA
>JBDRHR010000039.1:0-14397 GCA_043816605.1 Nitrospirota bacterium | reverse complement strand
GGGATGAAATACTGTAAAATGGATACTGTAAAATGAAAAATGTAAAATGAGAATGCGTAAATGAAGGGTGGTAAACTATACGAAATGTTATAATTTTCAATTTTTCATTATCCATTTTACAGTTTACAGTTATTTTTCACTACAAAATCTTTAATTGATTGAACAGTTATCTTTGGGATTATTCACATAACATTCCTATTTGTAAGATATTATAGACTTGTGGGTAAAGATTAGGAAGGGTCAGGGGTGGGTTAAATCTAAAACCTGAACTCCGTTTTTAAATTGCTAAACATTATTAAATTATCCTGTCTATCCTATTAATCCTGTCAAAAAAAATATGGAGGTGTAAGGCTTATGAAGGCAATCTTTGCTGAACAACTTAATAACCAGGTTCTTAATGCTCTTGATGATTTAGAGAGGAGCGGAAAAGAACCAATTCTTATGAATTCAAGAGGTCAGAGGTTTGTAATCCTAAAGGAGGAAGATTATTGTGGCTGGCGTGAGACAGCTTACTTGCTTTCTTCTTCAAAAAACTCTAAAGTTCTCTATGAAGCCCTTGCTGAACCACTTGAAAAATGTAGAGACCTAAAGGATGTCCTTAATGAATTGGAGAGTTAAGTTAACCAATCAAGCAGAAAAAGATTTGAAACACTGGGGGAAAACCAATACCAAAATATTCAGAAAATGTCTGGAGATATTGCAAGAACTGGAAGTTGAGCCAACAAATCTTGAAACTATAGGACAACCTGAATGGCTTAAGGGTAATCTTTCTGGTTGTATCTCCCGAAGGATAACCCAAATTGATAGATGCGTTTATCAAGTCTTAAAAGAAGAAAGAATTATCAAGGTGCTTCAGATGAGGTTCCATTATAAAGGTTTAGACAGGATAACAGGATAAAACAGGATAAATTAGACAGGGAAGATTTCATGGAGTTAATCCTTTAGGATTTCATTGAAAGGCTAAAGCCTGAATCCGTTTTTAAATTCATAGACATTATTAAATTATCCTGTTAATCTTGTTAAAGAGTCTATGGGTGTGGAAAATTTAGGATTGTGTTCCCGAAATTACTTAAAAATGCGATGGGGATGCTTTTTTGTTGTAGAAATGGAGGTGTTTTAGAAAAATGAAAAAGTGGTTAATGATAGTTTTGTCAGTAGGAGTTTTGGTAGGGATATGGGCAGGTGATGTTTGGTGTGAAGAAGTATCGCTTTCTACAAATGCTGTATTGAAGGGTGGTACTGTTGTCGTATCTTGGTCTGGTTTTAGTGGAAATGTAAACCTCAAATTTTATAAAGGGAGCACTTTTATCTGCTATGCAAATACAAATGCTCCTGGTACTGGACAACAGAATTTAGTGATGACAGGTCATAGTTACCACGATTATCGGAACTTAAGGGAGCATCAAATTAAATTTATCCTTACTACCCCACCCTCAGCTAATGGACAGGCAGATGAAACCTATCTTATCGGCTGGATAGATGATGATGGTGTGGGGACTATTTCACTTTATTACGACACAGATAATGTCGGGACAGATGGTCTGCTGATAGTTACCGGAATAAAGGCAGAGGATACGATAAATTTTTATGAATGGAATACCTCAAGCCTGCCTCAAGGAGCAAGTTTTTATGTCTATGGAAAAATAGATAATGGACTCAATTCTCCTGTGTGTGATTATAGTTCCGGTAAGGTGCTTATTGACCACAGGCAATTTGAAAATGACACACTTCCCTGGCGAGATGATGGTGTGTGGTTAACAGGCGAGGTTCATATCCATACGGTGATGAGTGACGGTTCATATCCAGCCGCGGAGGTAGCCGGGCAGGCAGAGAATTTTGGCTGTGATTTTATTGCCATTACCGACCACGGCGACCATGATTTTAATATTGGTTCACCGGAATATTACCAGGCTGTTATTGATGCCAGAGATAACCATCCCAATCTTATCATCCTTGAAGGAATAGAATGGAATGTGCCGGGGGCAGGTAATGGTGGACATGCAATCGTATTTGTTACCGCCTCTCCACTTGAAAATGATATTATTCACGATTTTAATCTTATTTATGATTGGTATCCTTCTGACCATGGAGGTGATGTCGGCACAACGAGTTTTGCCGTAGAGGCACTAAAATGGTTAGGAACTAAGACACAAAATGGTGTTAAACCTATATGTAGCCTGAACCATCCCAGCAGACCAACCAGTGTTAATCCTGTTGGCTTTACTATTGACCAATTAAGGGCTTATAGTGATACCGGGGAGGTATGTACCGGCTTTTCAGGCGATGTAGGACATAAAAAATCCTCAACTGTTATTAGCATTGCCCAATTACTTGGTGGCTATCATGACCCGATGACTGCCTTTATTGGGGCTAATTGGGATACACTCTTAAATGAAGGTAGAGACTGGCGGATTAGGTTTGAATGTGATTTTCATAATACTGATATGGACCACTGTCCCGGTGAATATACTAAAACTTATGTCTATTGCCCGAGTAAGAGTTATGAGGGAGTGATAAAGGGACTTCGTGCCGGCTGTGTGTATGGTGTGCATGGCGATATTATTACTGAATTAGGATTTACTGCTCAGGCAAATACTCAAACCGCATTGATGGGCGAATCAATTAAGGTGAATAAAAATGGGACTTTAACGGCATTCATTCGGGTAAAACCCCAGGCAACAATTAACAAAATCGAACTTATATCTAATATTTCAGGCACACCGGCTTTAATGAAAACCTTTACTAATGCAGATTGGCAGGAGGTTAATGGTTATTTAGAGATGAGTTATGAATTTACCAATGTGCAACATGATTTTTATATGCGGATTAGAGGAAATTCTCTCGCAACCCCTGTTAATAAATGGTTTTATTCCAATCCTATAAAGGTAAAGGTAATAGAAGATACTATTCCACCGACTATTGGACATGAAGCTATTATCTCTACACCTGCCGGTGTGCCGATTATCATTGTGGCGACAATCACGGATAATATTAAGGTTGAGCAGGCTATTTTATATTGGAAGATAGGTGGGACGAAGACGATTGGTAATACTCAGATGGTGAATATGGGTAATGACCTTTACCGAGGGACTATTTCTGCTAACAATGTGATTATGCGGGGATTGCAATATGCCATCTGGGCAACGGATGGGAAGAACGGCACCCTATCTACTATCTGGACTACGCTTACTTATGGCACGGTTAGTTCGGGTAAAATTGGTGCGGTATATCCAACATACAAATCTATCTCCGTGCCTGTGCATCCACACAATCCTGACCCGAAAGCTGTCCTGTGGAATTGGGGTAATTTTGAGCAAAATGTGAGGCTACTTCATTTTGATGGTACTAATTGGGTAACTCATAATCCACCAAGTTCAAAAGTCCCGGATTTTGCCCCGGAAATAGGCTATGGGATTACAGCCGATGCAGATAGGGAAATCATCGTTTCAGGCACATCTACTAACCCTTCCGGTTACTATGTTATTCCGTTAAAAGGCGGTAGCCCACAGCGGTGGAATTCCATCGGACACCCATATCTTTACCCGGTAGCGTTAAATGAGAATATCAAGTTCAGACGAGGGGTTGAGGTAATCGACCCGGTGCAGGCTTATTTAAAGGGTTGGATAAAGGATTCATTATGGTATTATGACGGTACCGGGTTTAAGATGGTGCCGTATCCTGGGGTAATTTATCCTTGGGTGGGATATTTTATTCCTGTGGGAGTGGATTGTGAGATGCTAATACCGGCAGAAGAGATAGGGAGAAAGGAATTGCGGATTGCGGATTGCGGATTGCGGATTGCGGATTGAAGATTGGGAGATGATAAGTAAGAAATTTGGGGTGAAGTTGGAAGGTGAGAGTAAGGCAGTAAGAAAACCTGGGTTATTGAGAGAGAATGGTTGGCGAATTCAATTAATGGCTAAGGCAGGTAGCCTGACCGATGAGTTTAATTTTGCAGGGGTAAGTGATGACGCTAAAGATAGGTATGATGACCAGCGTGACCTTCTCGAAATACCTATGTTATTGAGTGATACAGAGATATTTCCATCTTCCTATGTAAATCTTTACTTTACCTCGCAATCTGGTGGTAATTATGCGTCCGATTATAAAAGTAAGGTAGAAAAGGAACAAGTTTGGGAATTCATAGTGGAGAGAAAGGGAGAAAAGGAAGAGGTGGAGTTAACCTGGAAGATTGACCGGGTTCCACAGCAAGATTACCTGTATTTAAAGGATAAAGACACGGGCAACCTACTTGACATGCAAAAAATTAATGGATATAAATTCGTTGGTGATAAGCGTCAGTTTAACTTGATAGTAACTACTCAGCCAATACCGGTTATTCAGCCAGCCATAACGATTGGAAGTGCTTACTGCTACCCCAATCCTACCCGTAAAGATGAGATAACCTTTGTCTTACCACCAGGCAAGGTAACGATTCAAATCTTCAATATTGCCGGTGAGAAGGTATGTGAGGAAATAGTTCCTAATGGTGGTACATGGCCATGGGAATGTAAAAATTCAGCCAATGAAAAGGTCTCCTCCGGCATCTACATCTACCTCATCAAAGACCCTGCGGGAAATGAGAAGGTTGGCAAATTGGGTATAATTAAATAATTTGTAATGAGTCCGTCATTGGTGGATTAATTCATTCTGTAAATAGTAATCGAATTAAGCAAATTAAATGAAAGGCAATTAAATTCGATAAATTCGTTAAATTCGATTACTACATATCCTAATTCCCCATGCGTAACTGACCGATTACATCTTTCAATGAAAAGTTATTGACAAGAATTTAATTTAATGGTATAATCAATACGGATAAGGAGTATCGTTATGCAGTTTTTAGATGTCAAAACAGATTTTGCCTTCAAGAAGGTCTTTGGCTCCAATGAGAGCAAGGATATTCTGATCAGCTTTCTTAATGCTGTGATTGATTTTGGAGAGGATGAAAAGATAGTTGACCTGACCATCGTTGACCCTTATCAGATTCCATTGATTGAGGGCATGAAGGATAGTTATGTGGATGTCAAGGCAAAGCTATCAAACCATAAGAATGTCCTCATTGAGATGCAGGTATTAAATGTAGAGGGGTTTGAAAAAAGGGTTTTATACAATGCCGCTAAATCATATTCTATTCAACTCCCAAAAGGAGAAGATTTTACTACCCTTGAACCTATTATTGCCCTGACCATTACAGATTTTGTAATGTTTAAAGAGATAGACCCTGTTATTACCTATTTCAATCTCATAGAAAAAAAGGCATTAATAAAATATAATGATGAGATAGAACTAATCTTTATTGAGCTACCAAAATTCAAGAAAGATGAAAATGAACTGGATAGCATTGCAGATAAATGGATATACTTTATAAAGAATGCGGGAAGACTTGAATACACTCCAAAGACACTGCTAAAGGAAGTTGAGATAAAGAAGGCATTTGAGATAGCCAATACAGCCGGTATGAGCAAAGAGGATCTTGAGGCACAACACAAGAGACATGATTTTATCTGGATGCAAAAGGGCGCGCTGAAGCTTGCCTCAAAACAAGGCATGGAACAAGGCATGGAACAAGGCATAAAACAAGGCATAGAACAAGGCATGGAACAAGGCATAGAACAAGGCAGAAAGGAAGGCATAGAGGAAGGCAAAATAGAAGGCAAAATAGAAGGCAAAATAGAGATAGCGAAAGTCCTTTTGAGTTTAGGAGATGATATTGAAAGGGTATCTATGGCTACAGGTTTAACTATAGAGGAAATTAGAAAGATTACTGTACAGTGATTGTGATTCAAACTTTATTAATTATCAATATCAAATAAGAGATACATTTCTCAAATTTGATATCGGATTTGACCATTCAACAAGAAAGGTGAGTTTTAAAAGATAAATTTAAGGAGGTTTTAAAAGTATGAAAAGATTTTTAGGTTTTGTTGGGGTTTTAGGGGTTTTGCTTTTGGGCTGGGCAAATTTGGGCTTTTGTGGAACAGTAACGGTAACTGGAACTGATACGGTCTTTACCACCATTCAGGCTGGGGTGAATGCTTGTCCTGTTGGTGGCACAGTCTCAGTTGCTGCTGGGACTTATATCGAGGCGGTCTATATCAATAAGAGGATTGCCTTGGTTGGAGCGGGAAGTAATTCAACCACGATTACTGCTCAAGGGATTAGCAATACAAACACAGTAACCTTTGCTGGCATTGCTACAAACAATGCCTCTATATCTGGATTCAAGATAACTGGGGCAACATGGGATGAGGGGAGTGATGAAATAAGTGGTGCTGGGATATACTGCACAAATGGCAGTCCAACCATTACCAACAACACCATATTAGGAAATGACTGTGGCATCGCCTGCGAAGAATCCTCCCCATCCATCACCAACAACACCATATCAGGGAATGGCGGGGTTGGCATTTACTGCGAAAACTCCTCCTCCCCAACCATCACCAACAATATTATCACTTCAAATGGCACAACAAGCTCAAATTACTATGGTATTTATGTTTATTCAGGTAACCCAGGCACCCCAATCATTGACTACAACTGTGTCTGGGGGAATGGCTCAGGTGGCGAAAATTACTACTACTGTAACGCCGGAACGCATGACATCTCTTTTAACCCCCAATTCATTGGAGGGGGCGACTTTCACCTTCAATCTACCTCACCTTGCATAGACAAAGGCTCAAACACCGCACCAAGCATTCCCTCAACCGACAAAGACGGCAAGCCTCGCATAGTCGACGGCATAGTCGATATGGGTGCTTATGAGTATCAAGGTGCTCAATTACCTTCACCGGATATCAAGGCAAATGGTGCAGATGGACCCATAGATATCACTCCAACGGATACTCTTGCAGTTACAATAAAGTTTGAGGCAGGGAATTTTACTGGACAAAAAGCAGATTGGTGGGCAGTAGCAGAAACACCTTTTGGCTGGTTCTATTACAGTGCCTCGACAAATTCCTGGCAACAGGGTTTTTCTTATGCATATCAAGGACCTCTATTTAACCTCAGTCCATATAACATCTTAAATATATCAGGCTTACCTAAAGGTTCTTATACCATCTATTTTGGAGTTGACCTCATAATGAATGGGGTAATAGATTTTGGGTCGTTGTATTATGATAGTGTAAAAGTAAATGTAAAATAGAAGGTAATTCCTCAGTATAAAAAGAATTAAACCACAAAGGCACGAAGGCACAAAGATAAAATGGATTTTAGGCTTTAGCCTTTCATTACAACATATGAAATCCTAAAGGATTAATTCCGAAAATCTTTGTGATACTTGGTGTTTTAGTGTCTTTGTGGCCTATCAATTTGTGACGAGTCTACTGTCTAAATTACAGAACACTTATAAATAATCATTGTAAAATTTGGAAAAATGTGGTATAATATTAGAGTTGAAAGTTGAAAGTTGAAAGAAAAAAAAGAACTCTGTTCCTTACTATTTTCAACTCCTAACTCCCAACTCTTAACTCTTAACTCTAATAAAAAGGAGGTAAGATGTAATGAGTATAGAATCAGCAGTAGGGTATTGTCAGGAGACAGAGGATGCCTTTAGTGCCGGAGCAAAGGCGGCACAGATGGCTATGGAAAAAACTAACGGTAGGGCAGATGCGGTCTTTGTTTTTAGTGCGGTCAAGTATGACCAGGAAAAAATGCTTGAAGGTGTCCATTCAATCATCAAAAATGTTCCTTTAGTCGGCTGTTCCACGGATGGGGAAATAACTACAGACGGCTACAAAGAGGATTCTGTTTCCCTGATGGTCTTAAATTCAGATGAGCTTTCGTTTTCAATGGGATATGGGTTTGAGGCGAATATTGATGCAAGAAAAACCGGTCAGGATACGGCTCAGATGGCATTGGATAAACGGGTTGACGAAAAACAGCCGGCTATTTTCTTTTTATTTGGGGATGGTGTTAAGGCAAATGGGGCTGAGTTGGTCCGCGGTGCTCAAGTAGTTTTGGGAGAGGAATTTCATATTGTCGGTGGTTTAGCCGGGGATGGGTTTAAATTTGAAAAAACATACCAATACTATGATAATCAAGTTATGACTAATGGTGCCGTAGGTCTTTTAATCTCCGGCAATGTCAATGCCGCTACCGGTGTAGAACACGGTTGGACATTCATTGGTCGTGGGAGAAAGGTAACTAAAGCAGTAGGAAATGTTGTCTATGAGCTTGATGGCGAGAGTGTTTTTAAAATCTACGAGGACTATTTAGGCGAAAGGGCAGATGAGTTACCTGGAGTGGCTTTTGAATTTCCCTTTGGTGTGATTGATGAAAATAATCACCAGTATCTTCGTTGTCCAGTCGGCGTGGATAGAGAAGCAGGTACCGTTACCTTTGCCGGAGAGGTACCCGTTGGGGCTACAGTAAAGATGACCACCGGCACTACCGTTGAGGCTATTAAAGCCGCCAGAGAGGCTTCGGAATACGCCCTATCAAAATTGAGTAAAAATACCACCCCGGCCGCTATCTTTGTCTTTGACTGTTGTGCCCGTAAAAAGGTCTTCGGCCGCAGAACCCAACATGAGATTGATGCTATTGCGGGAATATTAGGGGAAAATGTCCCTTTAATAGGATTTTACACTTATGGTGAAATCGCTCCGGTTAAAGAAGAAAAAGAAGGAAAAATCGTTGAGCATAGCGTCTTTCATAACTTGACGGATGCTATTGTCGTTATCGGGAAGTAAAGTAGGTAATCGGTTATTGGTGATCAGGTTATCGGTAAGGAAAACACAATAATCGGTTGTTACCGATTACTGATTACCGATTACCTAATTATGGGGGTATTAATATGGAACCTGATTGGACTTTTGAGCAGACTCAGTTAATTGAGGAGTTAAAAAAGACAAAAAGAGAGCTTGAGAGGGTAGATAAAGAGGCAGAATACGCTTATGAAGAGTGGGAAAAGACTGCCCGAATATTAAGAACCTCTCTTATGGAGATGGAGAATGAACACCGTAAGTTAGAAGAACTTAATAAAGAATTGGAAAAGGCAAACAGGATAAAATCCGACTTCTTAGCTACTGTTTCTCATGAACTAAGAACTCCATTGGCTTCCATAAAAGCCTTTGCAGAAATACTCTTAGACCATGATATAGATGCAGTCGAGAGAATGGAATTTTTAGAGATTATTAATAGTGAAACGGATAGATTGGGTAGATTGATTAATAATTTATTGACGGTATGCCGAATCGAGTCCGGTCAAACTCACTGGGAAATGAAGCCGATTTCTATGGATAAAATAATTAAGTTTGCTGTGGCTGACATGAAATTGGTTATCGAGAAAAAGGGCGTAGAATTAAAAGTGAAGGTTATGGATAATCTTCCTCAAGTTTTGTGTGGCGATGAAGATAAATTAATCGAAGTGCTGATTAATTTATTAGGTAATGCGCTTAATTTTACTGGCTCTGGGGGAAAGATAGAGGTTATGGCTACTGAAAAGAAGATAAATGACCAATCTGAGATTTGGATAAGTGTTAGTGATACAGGAGTCGGGATTAAACCGGAAGAGCAGGAGAAGATATTCGATAAATTTTATCAGGTAAAAACCGATATCTTAACAGATAAACCAACAGGTAGCGGGCTTGGGCTATCAATTTGCAAGGAGATTGTTAATCATCATAGCGGCAGGATTTGGGTAGAAAGCGAGCTGGAGAAAGGTAGTAGTTTTAACTTTACCCTGCCGGTAAAGTCGGGAGTCGGGAGTCGGGAGTCGGGAGTCGGGAGTCGGGAGTCGGGAGTCGGGAGTAATTTTGGATTTTAGATTTTGGATTTTGGATTGGGGATTGAAATCTTTCCCCAATCCAAAATCTAAAATCTAAAATCCAAAATTATCAAAAGGGGGGATAAAAAATGGAAAAAAAGATATTAGTAGTAGATGATGAGTCTCATATCCGTAGAGCTATGGAATATACCTTGAAAAAGGCAGGATACAATGTGATTGTAGCCCAGAATGGAGCGGAGGCTTTAGAGATAATTAAGGGGACTAAGGAGATTAAATTGGTCTTTTTAGATTTGATGATGCCTAATATGAGTGGCTTTGAACTTTGTAAGATACTGAAAGAATCCCCACACTATAAACATATACATATCATTATATTAACCTCTAAAGGACAGGATAGTGATGAAGTGTTGGGATTTCAATGTGGCACGAATGAATATATGACTAAACCCTTTTCTCCCTCAAAAATTGTAAAAAGGGTAAAAGAAATTTTAGGGGAATAAACTACAACCTATAAGTCTTATAAGTCCTATAATTATGAAGATTTTAATTATAAACGCACCATTTGTTAAGGATTTTTGTCGCACTCAGCGTTGGGCAGCTCGCAGCCGGGGTAGGGTTTTGCGTGCACCTGATTGGTTGGCTTATGCCACGGCTGTGTTAGAAAATGCGGGCGAAGAGGTTGAACTGTTCGACTTTCCTGCTATGGACTGGGATAAGGCAAAATTACGCCAATTGGTTCGGGAAAAACAACCACAATTTGTGATTTTGGACTCTACCACCCCATCCATTTACTCGGATATTGAATGTGCCCGAATATGCAAGCAGGTGCACCTGGTAGAAGAAAGTCAGGCTAAGGTAATTATGGTTGGCACGCATGCAAGTGTTTTACCTGAACAAACCTTACAGGAAGCAGACGGAGCAGTGGATGTCATTGCTATTGGTGAATATGATTACACTATCTGTGAGATAATTCTTGGTTGGGAGAGATTAAAAGATGTAGCCGGGATATGCTATTTGGACAATGGCAAAATTGTTCGTACCCCACCTCGTCCACTTATTGAGAATTTAGATACTTTACCCTTCCCTGCATGGCATCATTTAGACTTAATGAAATATTTTGATGGGGGAAAGCTTTATCCTTATATTGATATTATCTCCGGACGAGGTTGCCCTAATAAATGTATATTTTGTCTCTGGCCCCAGGTTATGCATGGAACTAAATATAGATTAAGGAGTCCTGAAAATGTGGTTGATGAGATTGAATATGATATAAAGTTGTGTCCGCAGGTACTAAGAGGAGGGGAGTTTTTCTTTGAGGATGATACCTTTACCGTAAATAAAGAACGGGCAATTAGAATCTGTGAAGAAATATTAAAGCGAAATTTAAAAATAACCTTTTCGGTAAATGCCAGAGCCGATAATGCTGATTTAGAGATGTTTAAGATAATGAAAAAGGCAGGTTGCCGACTACTACTGGTGGGATTTGAGTCAGGCAGTCAAGAAATATTAGATAATGTAAATAAAAATATTACCTTAGAGCAATCCCGTCAATTTATGGATTATGCTAAAAGGGCAAACATGGAAGTTCATGGTTGTTTTGTTATTGGGCTTCCTGGTGAGACAGAAGAGACAGCAAGGCAAACTCTACAATTTGCCTTAAGTCTGGGCTTAACTACAGTCCAATTTTCCGGGGCAGTGCCTTTCCCCGGTACCGAATATTACCATCTTTGCCAATCTCAGGGTTTAATTAAAGCTAAATCCTGGGCAGATTGGTTACAAGATGGAGAACAGACAACCGTTGTCGATTATCCCGGCTTAACCAATAAACAAATTAACGAGTATGTTGATAAAGGACTCAAAGCCTTTTATTTCCGGCTCGGCTATATGTGGAAATTTCTACTGAAGACGAAAGACCCCCATGACCTGTATCGCAAGGTAAGAGGGGCATGGAATTTCTTCTCGTATTTAATTCAAAAAAGGTAACTACTCAGCTATAGAAAAAAATAGAACGCAGATGACGCAGATAAATATGATGAACGCAGATAATTTAAAAAAATCTTATTTAATCATAAAAAATCAGCGTCATTAGCGTTCTATGTATTAATATAGGTGAGTAGTTACCAAAAAAGGTAGTATATGAATTCATTGGTTTCAATAATAATCCCGGTTAAAAATGGGCAAAAGACAATCAAAAAATGCTTAGATTCCTTAGAAAAGCTAAACTACGATAACTATGAAATCATAGTTATTGATGATAATTCGTCTGATGGGACACGGCAAATCTTAAATTCGTATTCAGGGATACAGGTCATAAAAACCCTGGGTATAGGTCCATCGGGTTGCAGGAATTTGGGTATAAAACTTTCAAAAGGTGAGTATCTGGCGTTTACTGACGCCGATTGTCTCGTTCATCCGGAATGGCTAAACGAGTTACATAAGGGTTTTGAATTAGTAGAAACGAAGAACAACCCACTAACCCCCTTTATTAAGGGGGAATATGAGTTACACAAAGGGTTTGAATCAGTAGAGACAGAGGCTTGCCTCGTTGTAGGTGTTGGAGGCGACCAGCAATCACCTGAGGACGAAACGGAATTCGGGAAATTAGTACAAGCGTTCCTGAAAACCGTTGGCTTTGTTGCTGATTATGTTAAGGGTTACACACCAAGTCGGACAAGTCAGACGAGTCAGACAAACCACAATCCCACTTGTAATGTGATGTACAGGAAAGAGGTATTTGGAAAGGTAGGTGGATTTTTAGAGGAATTATGGCCCGGCGAGGATGTAGAGTTAGATTACCGAATAAAGAAAACAGGTAAGTTAATGTATAATCCGAGGGCGATAGTTTATCATTACAGACCCGACAAACTATGGAAATTTTGTAAAATGATGGAGCGTTATGGTTATGCCCAGGGATTTTTGGTCAGGAAGTATGGGGCATTTAGGCTGATACACTACGAACCTGTCTTTTTATTTATTTTATTTTCATCCATAATTAGTCTTCTGGTGTATAATTTAAGATTAGGCATAGGATGTTTAGTTTTTTGCCTGCTTATGCCGGCAATTTATTTTTTTATTAAGGCAAAATCAATTCGATTTATCCAGTTGTTTGTAGCGACTATTGTAAATTGGAATTTAGGGTTTGTAAAAGGATTAATTAAATGATTAGGAATTTCAAAGTTGGAGTTCAGGCTTTAGCCTTTCATTATGAAATCCTAAAGGATTAACTCCATGAAAGAAGGATTAACTCCATGAAGATTACGTCTAATTAAATAGGAGGAAGAAATTTGCGTATTGGAATTGATGCTTTATTTGTACTACCAGGTATAAATCAAGGAATAACAACTTATCTCTGTAATCTACTCAAGAACCTTTTGGAGATTGATAAACAGAATGAATATATCTTGTTTGTCGGTAAAGAAAACAAGGGTATATTTATGTTTGATAGAGATAGAATCCAGGAGGTTCAATGTCCAATTCGGAGTTCCTTACGACCATTACGAGTTTTTTGGGAACAGGTCATCTTACCCATACAGGTTAAAAAGTATGGTCTTGACCTTTTTTTCTCACCTGGTCATGTGTCCCCTATTCTTTGCCCTGTCCGTGTAGTAGAGACTATACATGATACATATTATGCTTGCCATCCGGAAAATGTACCTAAAATAGAGTTGTTCCTCTGGCAGATATTGAATGGACTCTCAGCCAGAAATGCAGATAAAATAATTACTCTTTCAGCAAATGCAAAAAGGGATATTGTGAGGGCTTTCAAGGTAAAAGAGGAAAAAGTAGCGGTAACTTATGCAGCAGTTGAAGACCGTTTTCATCCTCATTATCCTGAAGAGGAAATTGAGGTAGTAAAACAAAAATATGGATTAGGGAAAAAGTACCTCTTGAGTGTAGCTATAATGCGTTCCAATAAAAATATTCAGCGGCTTTTTGAGGCATTTAACATCTTAAAGACGCAGTATCGCATAGAACATCAATTAGTGTTGGTAGGGACAGTAAGCAAGGAATTCAAGGGATTGCAGAAAAAGGATGTTATCCTGACCGGATATGTGCCTGATGAGGAGCTTCCGTTATTGTACTGCGGTGCCTCGCTCCTTGTTCACCCATCCTTTTTTGAAGGATTTGGCTTGCCGGTGCTTGAGGCAATGGCTTGCGGGACTCCTGTTGTTGCCTCTAATGTTACCTCTTTGCCAGAAATAATCGGTGAAGCAGGATTGTTGTTTGACCCTTTCAAGCCGGAAGAAATGGCGTCAGCAGTATATAGGATTTTGAGTGATAAGGTATTACAGCAAGATTTAATTAAAAAGGGATTACAAAGAGCTAATGAATTTTCATGGCAGAAAACGGCTAAACAGACACTAACCGTATTTGAAGAAAAAGGTAACAAAACAAATGAAACCCACATGAGCTGTAGTCTCACAAAGAGGGATGAAAATCGAGAAGATATATAGCCACAGATTCACAGATTATTAGGATTATAAAGAATATCAAGGGTTAAGATATATCTAAATATTCCAATCTGTATAATCTGTGAATCTGTGGCTATATCTTTCTTTGCAGTCTTTGCGAGAAATAAAATGAGGTATTTTCAGATGAAACCCACATGAGCCATTAGTCTCACAAAGAGGTATGAAAATTAAGTTGATCATACTGCTTTTTTGTTT
>JBDRHR010000038.1:0-7821 GCA_043816605.1 Nitrospirota bacterium | reverse complement strand
TCCTTAATTTGTTTTTTTGATATACAGATATATCATGCTATACATTATAGCATGCTGTATCCCAAATCTGCAAACAAAAAAGCAGTATGATCAACTTAATTTTCATACCTCTTTGTGAGACTAATGGCTCATGTGGGTTTCATCTAAAAATACCAATGTGTAAGATATCATGATTTACCTGATTTAAATAATTACCTTGATTTATCATAAGAATCTATATAATCATAAAAATCATGCTCTATTACACATTTCCTTTTTTACCGGAACATCCCAAATAATCCCCCTTACTTCCTCAGCGTGATTCAACCGTTCGGCTGAGCTCACGCCGAAGCCTTACCGACATAGTATTGCGGTAATGGATTAGTCTTCGGTGGGAATTATAATTAAATAAAAAATCAAAATGCAAAATGCAAAATGACAAATCAAAAATTAAAAAGGTTTTCAAAATAAAGTTGATAAGACTCGTAAATGGTTTCATTCCAAATGATTAGTAGTGGGTCAATTTTACATTTTGATATGTAATTTTGATATTGGATATTTGATTTTTAATTTTATAAAGATAGACGGTTTCCCCCCCCAATAATTGACCGATTACAAATGCTTAAAGAAATTCATTAAGAAGTATGAGATATATTCTCAGTTTCCCTGACTCTAATTCTTTTCGCAAGATAGTTATTTCTATTTTTCAGCTTGACCCCGTCTGCCGTTTTCATTTAGGCTTTTGAAGTATAAGTGATGTAGTATGCTGACAAACCCGATAAATAATGCGAAAATGTATGGTATAATTAAAACATAATAATTTAGGAGGTTTTAATTATGCCATTTCAAAAGCAATGTAAAGATTTAAATTTAACTGAATCCGAATTGATTAAATTAAAAAAATCGTAAAGACAGGAATTGATTTGCATAAAGGAACAATACATGGACAGGTTGAAGACAGACATATCAGTGAAGAATTCATTAAGTTTTTAGGATTGATAGATGGCAGCTATCCAGAAACTTGAAAAATAAAGCTAATACTCGACAACCATTCGATTCATATTTCAAAGAAAACAATGTTATGGTTAAAAGAAAAACAGAATCGATTTGAATTTGTATTTACGCTTAAACATGGGGCGTGGTTAAATATTATTGGAACTTTTTTCAGTAAAATGACCAGAAGTTTTTTGAGGTTTATCAGGATTTCAGATAGAGGGGAACTCAAAAAAAGGATTTTAAAATATATTGATGAAATAAATGAAGAACCGATCCTTTATTACTGATTACTGCTTACCTACCTCTTCATAGCTACATCCCTTACGGGCGCAGATTAATACATCCATGCCACTTTTACTCTTACGCCTAACAACCATGTATCCGCACTCAGGGCATGGCGTCTGAATTGGCTCACCCCAGGTAGCAAATTCACATTTAGGGTAATTGGAACAGCCGTAGAAAAAGCCTTTCTTACTCCTTTTCTTAGCTAATTCTCCTCCACAACCCGCAGGACACGCAAATCCTGAACTTACCGATTTAGTAAATTTACATTTAGGATAACTACTGCAGGCTAAAAATTTGCCATTTCTTCCTTCCCGTAAAACCATATTAGCCTCACATTTTTCACATTTTATATCAGTTGCAATAGTTTCGGTCTTCTTTTTTTCAAGAGGTTTCATGTTCTTACATTTAGGATATCCTGAGCAAGATAAAAACTTACCATACCTACCTTGCTTGATTACCATTGGCTTACCACAAATATCACATACTACCTCTGTTTTCTCTTCTTCTTTTATTTTTATTTCTCCATTTTCTTTCAACTCAATATTTTTGATATTTTTACAATCAGGATACCCCGGGCAGGATAAGAATTTACCATATCTACCCATTTTTACTACCATTGGTTTGCCACATTTCTCACATAAAATCGAGGTTACCTCTTCCTGTTGTTTTTTTACATTTGTCATTATCTCTTTTGCTTTAGCCAGTGAGTCTTTAAAAGGTGTATAAAACTCATCTAATACCTTAGTCCAGATTAACTCACCCTCTTCAATCTTATCAAGTTTCTCCTCTAATTGTGCCGTAAATCCTGCATCCAGAATATCAGGAAAACTCTTGACTAATAACTCTGTAACTAATTTACCAAGTTCTGTGGGATAAAACTTTTTCTCTTGCAATTTTGCATAGTCTCTATCCTGGATGGTAGTAATAATAGCGGCATAAGTACTCGGTCTGCCAATCCCCTTTTCCTCCAATGTTTTAACTAAGGTAGCCTCAGTATATCTTGGTGGTGGTTGAGTAAAATGTTGTCCGGGAATTAGCTCTAATAGATTTAACGGTTCTTTTTCTTTCATTTGAGGTAGCGTTTCTTCTTCATCTTCTTCTTTCTCATCTTTTCCTTCGGTATATATTGCCATAAATCCATCGAATTTGACAACAGTGCCTGTGGCGACAAATAAAAATTTATTTGTAGCTAAAATCTCAACACGGGTGATTGCTAATAAAGCAGGATTCATCTGCGAGGCAACAAACCTTGTCCAGATTAACTTATACAACTTGTACTGGTCAGGGGTTAAATACTCTTTAATTTCATCCGGTGTTTTAAAAACAGATGTCGGACGAATTGCCTCATGTGCCTCTTGGGCTAATTTTTTACTTTTGTACACAGGGGGGGTGGGAGGTAAATATTGCGAGCCAAATTTTCCTTTAACATATTCTCTTGCTTGTGATTGCGCCTCTTCAGAGACCCTGACCGCATCTGTCCGCATATAGGTAATAACGCCAACAGGATCCTTCTCACCTACATCTAAACCTTCATATAGTTGTTGAGCAATAGACATAGCCTTTTTCGCATTAAAGCCTAATTTACGGACGGCTTCCTGCTGTAATGTAGAGGTAATAAAAGGTGGAACAGGGTTTTGCCTCTTATCCTTTTTAATCACCTTGTCAACAATAAATTCCTTACCTTTCAGCTCTTTTAAAATTGCCTCTGCCTCATCTTTATTAGAAATATTCACCTTTTTGGTGTCTATCTTTTCTAATTTTGCTATAAACCTTTCTTTTGTTTTCTTTTGCAATTTAGCTATTATAGACCAATATTCTTCCGGAACAAATGCCTCAATCTCCTTTTCCCTATCACAAATAAGTCTAACGGCAACAGATTGAACCCTGCCTGCACTTAAACCTTTTTGAACCTTTTTACTCAAGATAGGGCTAATGAGGTAGCCTACCAACCTATCTAAAATTCTTCTTGCCTGCTGGGCATCTACCTTATTAATATCAATTTTACTCGGATTTTTCAATGCCTCAACAATAGCCGGTTTAGTAATTTCATTAAAGGTAAGTCTCCGTAGTTGTTTTTTTGTCCCTACGAGGCAAGCCTCTAATTCTTGTGCCAGATGCCAGGCAATAGCCTCTCCTTCACGGTCAGGGTCAGGGGCTAAATAAATACTGTCAACTTTTGATGCCAATTCTTTAAGTTCTTTTAATATTTTCTTTCGTTCAGGAATAACTACATATTTTGGTTTGAAATTATCATCGGTATTTACGCCCAGAGTCGCTCTCGGAAGGTCGCGAACATGTCCCATAGATGCGGATACCTTAAATTCACTCCCTAAATATTTATTTATAGTTTTTGCCTTTGCCGGCGATTCTACAATAACTAATGATTTACTCATTCAATTTCACCTCGAGTTAATAGGATACAATAAAAGGTAAAATTTGTCAAGGAAATTTTGCCACTAAGAGAAATCAGTCAGTTACTGGTGGATTAATTCATTCTGTAAATAGTAATCGAATTAAGCGAATTAAACGAAAGGCAATTAAATTCAATATTCAAGAAAATAATTCTTGACGCAAGTCAAAGAAAAGGCTATAATATAATCAGTTGAATTTTTAACCTTCTCCCCTGTGAGGAAGATAGGGCAACACTGGAAAACGACTTCCAGTCCACATACTGAATATGTATGCTTTTACCTCTCGGAGGAAAAGATTAAGTAATTACCATATATATCCAAGTGTATTTAATGCGAGAAACTCATTGTATTATATCATACTGAACGATTGATTTTAAGTGCCTTTTAATTATTGTCAGCGGGGACTGGGGCGTGCTTGAGAAGGTTTTGTGGTTTATCAAAATCTTGTTTTGCTTATAAAGGTTAGTGATAATTCTCCCCGCTATAGATAAGTTCATTGTTAGACATCAGACTTATGGAAGGGAAATGACCAAAAGTCTAATGTTTATAGTCTAAAGTCTAATGTCTATTATAACAAGGAGTGATTAAAAATGGTAGAAAAACTTAGATTAGGTGAATTATTAGTCGATGCGGGCATTATTACACGGGAACAACTTGAAGTTGCCTTAGCCGAAAAAAAGCGTAGTCGCGAAAGATTAGGTAAGGTTTTGGTTAAATTAAAATTTACTACCGAAGGTATCATTATGGATTTCTTAGCCAGTCAATTAGGGATGGAGCATGTAAATTTAGCCGAAATAGATATACAACCTTTTTCTCTTGATGTCCGGCGGGAGGTGTTAGAAAGTATTGTTCGCCGCCACATGGCTATCCCTATTGGTAGAGAAGAGCCTAATACATTAGTAGTCGCTATGGCTGACCCATTAGATGTATTTGCCTTAGATGATATTAAAAGGGCAACGGGTTGCCGTATAAAACCGGTAGTTGCCTCTGAAGAGGAGATTAAAGAGGTAATTGAGAAATCTTATGGAAAAAAAGAGCATTCTATTGAAGAGATTATGAAAGGGGTTGATGAGAAGGCATTTGAAGTCTTAAGACCAATGGGAGCAGATGAAGCGGTGGATATCTCTAAAATGGGAAAAGATGATGAAGCACCTATTATCAAGTTGGTTAATCATGTTTTAAGTGAAGCCATAAATTCCGGTGCATCGGATATTCATTTAGAACCATATCAAAAGGATATGAGGCTTAGATACAGGATTGATGGGATTTTATATGAAATGCCTTCTCCTCCTAAAATTTTCCACCCGGCTTTAGTTTCAAGAGTAAAAATCATTGCTAACTTAGACATTGCTGAGAAAAGATTGCCTCAAGACGGTCGGGCAAAGGTAATTATTTCTAATCGGGAGGCAGATTTAAGAATCTCTATTATTCCTACTATTCACGGAGAGAAGGTAGTTATTCGTATTCTTGACCCTAAGAGTTTATGCGTAGATTTATCTAAATTAGGATTTGATAAAGAGGCTTTAGCTATCTATGAGAGGAATATTGTTGCCCCGTATGGGATTATATTTATCACCGGACCTACCGGCAGTGGCAAGTCAACAACACTTTACTCAACATTACGCACGATTAATGCCGCTGATAAAAATATTGTTACTGTTGAAGACCCTGTAGAATACATGTTAAGAGGGATAAATCAGGTGCAGGTCAAACCGGAAATAGGGTTAGATTTTCCAGATGCGTTAAGGTCATTTATGCGACAGGACCCGGATGTAATCTTAGTTGGTGAGGTACGGGACAGGGAGACATCAGAGGTAGCTATTAATTCCGCATTAACAGGACACTTAGTCTTTTCTACACTTCATACGAACGATGCCCCGGGAGCCATAACTCGCTTACTTAATATGGGTGTTGAGCCATTTTTAATTACCTCAACGGTAATTATGTGTATCAGCCAGAGATTAATTCGTGTAATTTGCCCTAATTGCAAAGAATCTTATGACCCATCTCCGGCACTACTTAAAGAGATGGGCATACAACCACAAGAAGGAAACATTAAATTATATCATGGAGCAGGGTGTAAGAAATGCTCAAATACCGGCTATAAAGGCAGAATTGGTACCTTTGAGGTATTGGAATTAGATGATGAGATTCGTGAGTTGATTTTGGCTCGTGAATCAGCACATATCATCAAAGAAGTGGCTAAACAAAAAGGTATGGTTAGTTTAAGACAGGCAACAACAAAAAAGGTTTTAGCCGGAATAACTACTATTGAGGAATTAGTGCGGGTCTCGTTTGAAGAGCGAACAATTACCTACACCCCTCGGAATACATGAGAACTGTCCACTACTACCCTTTGACCATTCGACAAGCTCATGTCTCAGGGCTCAAGGTAACACCTTGTTATGATGTCATGGTGAGCTTGTCGAACCATTGTCGCCCTTCGACAGGCTCAGGGTGACAACTTGTCATGGTGAGCTTGTCGAACCAAGGAGGTATTGTTTATGGGGCTTGCAGTAAGGAAAAAAGAAGAAAGATTTACATACGGAGATTATCTGAAATGGCCGAATGAGGAGCGGTGGGAATTGATAGATGGGATAGCCTATAATATGAGTCCTGCCCCTTTAAGAAGGCATCAGGAAATAATAGTGGAAGTATCCAGACAGATTTCAACTTATTTGTTAGACAAACCCTGTCAGGTGTATGTTGCCCCTTTTGATGTCCGATTGCCTGAGGAGGATGAGACGGATGAAGAAGTAGAGACTGTAGTCCAGCCGGATATTGTAGTCGTTTGTGATAAAAATAAACTTGACGACAAAGGATGTAACGGTGCTCCAGATATAGTTATAGAAATCTTATCCCCTTACACAGCAAAAAAGGATCTTATAGCCAAATACTACTTATATGAAAGGCATAAGGTAAAACAATACTGGATATTTGACCCGGCAACAGAAGAAGTAACTATATTCAAACTTAAAGATGATAAGTTTGGAAAGCCTGAAGAATATAAAAGAGAAGATAAAATTAGCGTGGACATCTTCAAAGATTTAGAAATAGATTTACATTCTTGTTTCGGAGGGTAAACTATTAAACAAATGAATTTAACTACCCTTCTTGTCTTCTTGCGGATAAAATTTTGGGAATGATATTGAATCGCTACATCAATTTGACCCGATTACTCAAAAGTCAAAATTCTTGATTGCGTCCAATAATTTAATCGCATCCTTACCAATTGTAATAAACTCTAACTCCGTATCTTTTGGAGCGGCAAGAGTAAGCAAGCCTAAAACAGATTTTACATTTAAATATTTTTTATTATTTAAGATAAAATTATAAATTTCCATTCCTTCTTTATGAACATAAACATCACAATCATATTTATCTGCAAGAGCCGCTAATCTACCTGTCGGCCTCATGTGCATACCTTTTTCATTTTGCACAACAACTTTCATACAACAGAATTCATGCTTTTCAAGGCTTTCCTGCTCTTTTCTCCAGATTTCAGCGTATTCATTTCTCCATTCTTCTGCGGCGGCAAGTTCTCCAATATCTTGACCTGCTTCTTTTGATCTAAGATATTTGTGCTTCTCTATTTCATCTTTTTGCTCGTAATTTTCCCTTCTTAACTTTTCTTTTTCCCAATCTTTTTTATAATTAGCGATAAAATCATCAATTGCTTCTTGAATAGACACATTTCTTTTTTGATTTGTGGACATGTAAAATTTATGCTCTTCTATTGCTTTCAATTCCGCAGGTGTTAAATTATAATCTGACATTTTATCCTCCTCTAAAAGTTATTTTTTGTGATGAGGGCTTCCCTTTTTGGATTGTACAACAATGATAGAAATTTTGATTTTTGGGGAAGGTGGGAAGATATCCACCAAAGTATTCTTTGAATAGTTTTATACATCGCTTTTAGCCCTTAAAATCGTATTTTCACTCTATAACTTCCTATCTGACAAAAACTATACCATATAAAAATACTCAAGTCAAGAAAAAAATTTAAAAATGTTACACCAATTTAGAAATGTCCTATTTCTACCAATTTAGAAATGTCCTATTTTGTGTTAGCTAAAAGAAACTCTTTTTGTTGATATTTGCATAGATTTATCTTAAATCTCCTCCAAGGATGATCTACCGGAGGGATATA
>JBDRHR010000037.1:0-14347 GCA_043816605.1 Nitrospirota bacterium | reverse complement strand
ATACAGTTATCGTAGGGATAGACAACACGCCGCCAACGGCTATAATTACCTTCCCTACAAATAATTCTACTATTCCTCAAGCAACTATGACTATTACAGGCACGGCAAATGATGCCTATTTATTAAATTATACCCTTGAATATGGGCCTGGCTGGACACCGCAGACTTATACCTTAATTGCCAGTTCGACGAGTAAGATTATCTCTGGTCCATTAGGCACGATTTTCTTACCCCTGGGCATATATATCTTAAGGCTAACCGTGTATGATATAACCAATAAAATAGCGACTCACTCAGTCTCCTTCTGTATTGCCGAGCCTCTGCCTACCCCAGAAAAAATCCTCCAAAAAGTAGTAGAGAATCTTAATAAGATTGAGGATATGAGGGCAGAAATTACTGATTGGGGGACGGTTACTATTACAGAATTTGGGACAACTACTATTAAAATATGGGGACCTGTAAATAAAACCCATCTGGAGAAGAAGTCAGACAAGATAAGAATTGAATCTCCAACGGAAAATATGGGATATATTATAAATGGTGATGTTATGTATGTGAAATTATTTGGGATTTGGAATCCTTGGACAAAGATATCTGAGTCTTTTGGAATAAATCCAGCAGGGTTGAATATATTATCTCCGGAATATCTCAAGACAAATGAAATTACCATTAAAGATTATCAAATTACCCTTGAAGGTAAAATTTATATTTTAGAGATTACTCCCAAAGGAACAGAAACTGTTAAATGGAAGACAATTTCTTATATTAACTATGATAAAGGTATAGTAACTAAGAGTGAAACTTATGATTCTGAAGATAATCTTATAGGTACGGTAGAGTATTCAAACTTTGTTTTAGATTCTACAAGTAATGCCTGGATTGCTACTAAATGTATTAATAAAGATATGTGGGAAGGATTCAGTAAAGTTACAGAAACTATCTATACTAATATTCAAATAAATACGGGTATTCCTGATAGTGAATTTGAACCGGTATTTGAATAATCAGAAAAAAGGAAAGTCAAAGTATGAAGAAAGAGAAACACAAATTAACGAATAACACGAAGGAAGAAAATATAATTTATAACGAGCTTTCTTCTGATATTATAGCTGATGAATTTATAGGGAGTTTTCTTTTAAGATCATGGATGAGGAACAAAATGAAAATTTCAATAATAGCAGGTAGTATTCTTATATTAATATTAGGGTTTATAGTATATAATGTTATTCCTTTTACCAGACAGGCGGATAGAATAGGCTATTGTTCACCCTGCTGGGGTAAAGAAAACAAGATTTATTTTATTAAGAGTGTAACCTTTGCCAGAGAGATAATAAATCCTATGTCCCTATTATCCATAGGATTTTTTGGAGGTGGTAATTATTTGCCTCAGAAAACAGAGGTGTATCTGTGTTCAATGAATTATGACGGTTCAAATAAACAGGAGATAGTAAAACTTGGTGATACGGATGATGATACTTACTGGTTGCCAATGTGTTTAGATTATTGTGAGGTAAATGATTTATTGCTTTTGGGTGGAGGTACGCATCCTGCAAGCGGCGAAACTTATGAGGGAATATACACCATAAAGACAGATGGAAGTAATAAAAAAAAGATTTCAGATGTAGGTATAGATGGTTCATGGTCACCTGATGGTAAGCAGATTGCTTACGGATTAGGAGACATTATCTGGATTATAAATGCAGATGGTAGTAATAAGCATCCAATTTCAAAAAAAGTATCAGTTCCAACAAAATTTGTTGATGATGAACATGGTGACCTTATTAGTGTACATGGGGGGAGATATAAAGCTGTGGAATGGGAGGAAAAATTTTATGATGGCTCCCCTCTCTGGTCTCCTAAAGGTGATTTGATTGCCTTTGTCTGTCATGGCTGGATTTGGGTCATGAAACCTGATGGGAGGGAGAGGAGGATGGTAATTAAGGGTGGTGGCATTGACAGTTGGTTTCCTGATGGAAAATCATTCTTATCCCATGGAGTAAAGATAGATTTAGATGGTAATGTAATTGCAGAATTTGGTAAATATGGTTATTTATCATCTGATGGGAAGAGAATGGTTGGTATGGGCTTTAAATCTATTGATGTAGCTACTGGAGATGAAATAGATTTATTTGGTGAAATTAAACATCCAAAATATTTTGTATATAAAAGACCTAACAATATTTGGTAGAAGGAGGTAGATACCAATGAAAAAGTTTTGTTTTTATGGGTTATTAGTAATATGTTTGTTGAGCAGTACAGTAAATGCTGAGGAACTTACATGGGGTAGTTGTACCACCTATGCTCCTATGCCTGTTCTGTTTATCCATGGTATTAATGCTAATGCATTAACATGGGAAGAGGCTATTCCTAACTTAAGAAAGTATTTTGGATATAGAGATAAAAAGTTTAACGATCCATCTCCATTAGGATCAATAGTTCTTGATCCTAATATTCCTAAAGGTGGAGGTGTAACCTGGTTCAAGTACGATAATGGCATAGAATCCCCCGCCAAGCTCTATTTAGAGGCCTTTGATTATGGAGGGGAGGATTATTCACAGAGTTTCAAATCAGTTAGTTCTTATCAACCAACACTTAAAGAAATTATTGAGGGAACAAGAACAGGTATATTAAAATCATATTATGGAGATAATTATAACTCAGATACAAACAAACTCATCCTTGTAGGTTATTCTGAAGGTGGATTAATTGCAAGGGAATATGTCCAAAATAACCCTGACCAGGCTAAACATGTAAAACGATTAATTACTATTGGTACTCCACATTATGGGAGTAATGTTACAGCTGGACTAGCATCTCTTCTTATGAAAGACCCATCACTTTCTCCAGGGACAAAACCTAATTGGTTTGGAGTAATAATGTGTTTAATAAGTAAAGATGCCGGAAGAAATGTAAAAGCAATTGCACGTGGGGATGTAGGACTAAGAGATATGTTGCCTAATAGTAAGTATCTAAAACAACTTAATAGCCTTCCTGTTCCTCCCAACATTGAATATATATGTTTAGTAGGTAATACCTGGGATATATCATCTCCAGACTTATTTGATGTAACTGACCATGATGGGGTAGTTAGCGGTTATAGTCAAAGGGCAGAAAAAGTACTTCCTAAATTATATCCACAAGACCCAATAACAACTGAACAAACAATTCCATGGGATTATATAATTAACATGCCTGGTATAAACCATGTTCAAGAACCTCATCAGTATGACAAAATCCTCCAGACCCTTAACGGCATCCCAGATAAAGGCACAAAGACTTACGATACGCCAAGGGTTACCCTTGGCACTTATACCTTTGCCCCAGGCACTAATACCTTATATTCCAAAACCCCGGCCAATGACTTTTATATCACCGGTAAAATATACGATTACCTACCTGGCTCTTGCACGGTTACCGTTGAGATAGATACGGCTGGTAATTATGTCATAAAAGATAAGCCGGTATCGGCATTAAATATGAATACAGAGACACAAGAAGAGCCAAAGACAGGGAACAAACTCAATGCCAAATTTAACTTCCACCAAACTAATCCATTATCCGCCGGGATGCATAGCTTTAGACTTACAGTTATGAATCCTGGGTCAGTAACTGGGACCGCTACGACAAAAGATAACAAAGACTGGATACCGTTTGAGATAACTTCACTACCTACCCCAGAGGAAATACTCTTCAAAGTAGCCGAGAATTTCTCTAAGATTGAGGATATGAAGGCAAAGATGATTGATTTTGGGACATTTACTATTACTACTGGGACAGAGACTATTGTTAGAACCTTTGGACCAACTGAAAGAATATTTATGCAGAAAAAACCTGATAAGGTAAAGATTACATCCGTTACTGGGACACCTACTACCTTTATACTTAATGGTGATATTATGTATTTATTGTCTGAAGAGATAGGAGTCTATAGCCAAAGCATGAGTGATGTTTTGGATATTGATATATCTGGATTAAATTTATATAGTTCACCAGAAAAATTTATGAAGGGATTTAATAATATACTAAAAGACAAGATAGGTGATATTTATGTACTTGAAATTACTCCTAAGATAGATGAACCTCATGGTAAGACGGTGATATATGTAGATTATAACAAAGGAGTGATAATGAACACAGAGGTTTATGATCCTGACGAAATTCTTATGGTAAGTACAGAGGTAAAGGAAGTATTGGTGCAAGAAGATATTTATATTCCTACTAAATACTTAGAGACAAAATTCTTAGATGAGATAACTATGATTACTGAAGCGGTATTTTCTGATATAGAATTAAATACAGGAATAACGGATAGTGAATTTGAGCCGTAATTAATATACAGATTGCACGGTGTATAATTTTTAGTACACGGATTGCACGGATTGGCACGGATAAAATTTATAATGTAGGTAATAAGAATGGCATTGTTGTATGAAGAACTGACTCATAAAATAAGAGGGGCATTATTTGAGGTCTATAATACATTAGGTCCTGGTTTTAAGGAAGATGTCTATCATAATGCCTTGATTATAGAATTTATGTTAAGAAAGATTCCGTTTCAAAGCAAGTCAGTTCAAAAAGTATATTATAAAGGAAAAGTTGTTGGAGAGTATGAACCAGACTTTATTCTTTATGACAAGATAGTTTTGGAAATAAAAGCAGTAGTAGAAATGTCTGAGGTATTTGAGGCTCAACTTTTATCATATTTAAAAGTTACTGGATATAAGTTAGGGTTATTAGTAAACTTTGGTGGCAAAGAGATAGATGTAAAAAGAAGGGTAATGTAAAAATCTTTGTACACGGATACCACAGATTGCACGGATTAACACAGATAAAAATATAATTTAAAAAATCCGTGAAAATCCGTGTCATCCGTGAAATCCGTGTACTTAAAAAGGAGGTAAAGGTAAAATGAGTAAAAAACTAATTTTAGGAGGATTAGGGGTATGGTTGATCTTTGTTTCTGCATCTGCTTATGCCATGGGTGGATTTCCGTTTGGGAAAAGTTGGAAAAGTGATAGTATTTCTTATCATGCACCGTGCTGGGGTGAGGATAATAAGATTTATTTTATTAAGAAAGTAACATTTGCTGTGGTAACTGAAAAACCTGATATGATTACTGGTGGGACATACTTTGTTCACGATGTTAAGTATTTCTTATGCTCGATGAATTATGATGGGACGGAGAAGAAAGAGATAACAGAGTTATTTACTAATAAGGCAAGAAGGGTATATAAAAGGATATATAGAAGAGGTTTTGAGATAACATCCCTTAGTGACTCTTATTTAGATTACTCTATCGCAACCAAAAGACTGGTTTATAATATAGGCGATAGTGGTATATGGACTATTAATATAGATGGAAGTGATGAAAAATGTATTAGTTCTGATGGAACCCATCCATCCTGGTCTCCTGATGGGGATAGAGTAGTGTATCGCATACACATAGTAAAAGGAGAAAGAGGAAAGGATGGATTTTTCAAAGGTCCGCTTGAAGATTATTATAGTCTCTGGATAATGGATGCAGACGGAAGTAATGAGCATAAAATATTTGAAGGTAAGAAAGATGAACCTCTTGAATCCCCCATCTGGTCTCCTAAAGGTGATTTGATTGCCTTTGTCTGTAACTTCTGGATTTGGGTCATGAAACCAGATGGGAGGGAGAGGAGGAGGGTGTGTGAAAGTATGTATCTTATGGATTGGGGTTCAGAAGGTGATAAAGTTATTATAGCAGGAGGTATTGTTGAATTAAATGGAAATCTGCTAAAAAGGTTAAAATTTGGAGGATATTCTTCACCAGATGGAAAGTTATTAATAAACCCAAGTTTTGATATACTTGAAATAGAAACAGAGAAAAGAATAAATCCACTTGCTGATATTAAACATCCAGAACATTTTGTATATAAAAAACCAAATAATATTTGGTAATAAGGAGGTAAGAAGTCATGAAGAAATTCATTATTTGTATTTTAATAGGGCTATGTTTTTTGAGTAGTAAGGTAAATGCTGAAGAACTAACTTGGGGTAGTTGTACGACTTATGCACCTATGCCAGTACTATTCATTCACGGGATAAATGCCAATGCCCTTACTTGGGAAGAGGCTATTCCCCAGTTAGAAAAGTATTTTGGATATAGAGAGGTAAGATTTAATAAACCTGCACCAGGAGGTTTAATATCTAACTATCCTGATCGTAAAGGAGCTACCTGGTTTCAATATCCAGACAGCAAAATAGAATCCCCTGCCAAGCTCTATTTAGAGGCCTTTGATTATGGAGGGGAGGATAGGAGTGGAAGTATTAAACCGATCAAGAGTAATTATGATGAGTTAAGAAAGAAAATAGAAGAGATATTGCAAGCATATTATGGAGATGAGTGGGAAAAAGAAAAGTTAATTATCGTTGGTCATTCACAAGGTGGATTATTAAGTAGATACTATCTTCAGCAGAGTGGTGGAAATAAGGTCAAGCGATTTATTACTATTGGTACACCGCATACTGGTAGTATGTTAGCACCACTGGCCTGGGGTATGGTAACATTTCCTTTTATTAATTCCCCATATAATTATATAGTCACTGGAGGTGGAATATGGATAGGGAAGAAGAAATATGGCTGGAATCTTCTTAAAGAACAAATAAAGAGTATGATAACACTTAAAGGCGCTCCGTGCGATTTAGTACCATGGAGTAAATTTATTAAAGAAGTAAATACTACGGATATGCCTCCTGGGATAGAATATATCTGTATAGTTGGTAAATCACCATTACATGCCTATGATGAAGAAAAAGGTAAAGTGGTACCAGTACCAGATAAATATATTGATTCTGATACGGTAGTATCAGAGAGAAGTCAACGCTCGGAATATAAAGGACAACAAACTATCCCCTGGGATGAAATAATTACAATAGCAGATGGTGATAAAGGTGCCCATGGGAACTCACCTAAACAACATGATAAAATCCTCCAATCCCTTGACGGCATCCCTGATAAAGGCACACGGACTTACGATACACCAAGGGTTACCCTTGGCACTTATACCTTTGCCCCAGGCACTAATACCTTATACTCCAAAACCCCGGCTAATGACTTTTATATCACCGGTAAAATATACGATTACCTACCTGGCTCTTGCACGGTTACGGTAGAGATAGATTCAGCAGGTAATTATGCCAATGATAACGATGGGCAAGTTAAGGATAGGGGATTAATTAAAGCGATTAATATGAACACAGAAACACAGGAAGAACCAAAGACCCACAATCTGCTTAATGCCAGATTCAATTTCCACCCAACTAATTCATTATCCGCCGGGATGCATAGCTTTAGACTTACAGTTATGAATCCTGGGTCAGTAACTGGGACCGCTACGACAAAAGATAACAAAGACTGGATACCGTTTGAGATAACCGAATATGTCGTTGAGGTGCTTGTTCAAAAGTCTGCTTCACCGGCTACACCGGTTGCTGCCGGCATGCAGGCTTCATCGGCGCTTAATTTCTGGGATAACCAGGATAATTACTGGGAGCGATGGATTAATTCCAATTTGCGGGTTGATGCGGATAATATTATTCGGTATAACGCCGGGACAAGTAACCTTGATAACCCTAATTTACGACATCGGGTCTATCTTGAAAGCAGAATTGACCCTGCCGGCTCTAATCAACCGAAGGCATCTTGCGTAAATAAGAAGGAAACGCAGGCTATTACCTATACCTTTGCCTCACAGCCGTTTAAATTACTGCCTTACACCAAAGAAGATGGTAGTGTCGTCTATCGCCCGGATGTAAATGAGGATGGCACGATTACCTATCCTGCGGATATGGTTACCTTTACTAACAACGAGGTAGTATTTACACCCAAAAAGGATGCCCTGCCGAATCTTAATTTTGGAGCTATCGTGCCGGGTAATCCGATGTATACTTACCCTGACTCAATCAATATCCCACCTACCTATAACGGGGTCTCTTCAAATCTGTTGGATACTTATATCAATCA
Source organism: Nitrospirota bacterium (assembly GCA_043816605.1). Lineage (GTDB taxonomy): Bacteria > UBA9089 > CG2-30-40-21 > CG2-30-40-21 > SBAY01 > JBDRHR01. Next base: position 6,357 of record JBDRHR010000037.1, on the reverse strand, counting down.
GGTTGGGCCAATATATTCATTAGAGTCGGTGCAGAAGGGATATGATTACAGCCTGCCGCTATCAGCGGATACGGAGTTTAACCCAACTATTAATATTGCTTATGTCCAGAATGTAGATTTGACGCCAGACAGTATCACCTGCTTTGGTAGTAACTCAGCCGGCTCATACCGAACATTAATAAATAGTGACAGGCAGGATGAATTTAACGACGATAAAGTCCTTCAGGCTTTCGGTAATGCCTTGTTGACCAACTACAAGGAGTATTATTACCAGAAACTCGGTAAGAGGCATTATGAAGAGGGTTTTGCGGATTACAAGCTATCCATTGCACCACTCGGTTACACCATGAATCCGGATGAGGCATTTGTCGATGGATTTTGCATGCGGTTTAGTGCGGCGGTCAGAGGGACTTCAATCGTAGAGTTACCCGTAAAGCAAAAGGGTGTCCTCTTTGACCTGGCACCATCCACCCATCGTGGGACAACCTCAGCTTTAGCCATTGCCCAAGGTTTGTATCGTGTCCCGATGCAGAAAATCTGGCAGGCACTTGAAACACCGACGCTTGTGCTCAACCACTCCGGCTATACCATCCTTGACCTGCTCAACGAATTAGATGCCCAGGGCTACAATACCAACGCCCTCCGGACGGAGTTTTTCTCTACCACTCAACCACCATCACAACCAAGGATAATATCTTCAGGCATGGAACCTAACTCAGGGACAGCAGGCACTACCTTTACCTTCCGAATAAAATACCAGGATGAAAGCGGTATGCCACCTGCCGGTATGGCTTTAAGAATCGAAGGGACGCAATTAAGGCAGACAAATCAGGATGAATATGACTGGATATGGGAATATTTTGGGCAAAAGCCTGAGTGGACCAATGAAATCGAAGGTAGCCCGTTTAGTCTGAAATTAATAGACGGCACTATTTCTACCGGTGCGACTTATGAGGCGAAGGTTAAATTAACTAAGGCAGATACCTATACCTATTGGTTTGATGTCGTCGATGGTTTGGGGATAAGCCCATTACAAACGGCTAAAACCCAATTTAAGGTCAGCCCGGCATCACTTAATCGGTTAGAAGTAACCCCTAACTCGGCTATCTTACCCATAACCGGTGAGGTAGAATTTGAGGCAAAGGGGTATGATGAGTTTGGGAATGAGACAGAGGTAATCGGTAATCGGTGGTCGGTAATCGGTAATATAGGCACGCTAAGTGCCATTTCCGGGACGAAGACGACATTCATTGCCGGCAACACCGTAGGCACCGGCACCCTTATCTGTTCGTCCCTCCTTCCTCCTCTCTCCTCCCTCGCCACGATTGAGGTAGTTTTAGGTGGACCGGTGTATATCAAGGGTGGCGAGGTAAGTGGCAGATGGACGAAAGGCGGCAGTCCGTACATCATTACCGATAATATCTGTGTGCCCAAAGGCAAGACGCTACGGATAGACCCTGGAGTAACGGTCAAATTCCATTATTACATTGCCCAATGGAATGACGCATTCTTAGATTGGCTCATCCCGCCAGAGATAGTCAGGCGGAAATTAACCGTAGAAGGTAATTTGCTCGCCGAAGGGACTGAGCAAGAGCCGATTATATTTACCTCTATTTCAGATGGTGGGACGAATACACCCGCAGAAGGTGGGACAGGAACACCGTGTTTTGGCGACTGGGATAAACTCATCTTTGAGCAAGGTTCTACCGGCAAACTTAAACATTGTGTCATTAAATACGCCGGCTATGCCGATTGGTGGTATAATGATATCATTGCCATCGAGCCGGCAGTACTCATTAAATCTAAAGATGTTCAACTATCTAATTGCCTTGTTACGAATAAAGGTGGTAGTGCACGAAGAAGTAGTAAATTGCAAGGGATAGGGATAGTAATTAATTCGGTAATCGGTAATCAGTTATCGGTTATCGGGATTCGGGATTCGGTGGTTGAGAATTGTTGGGGCGGGATAGTGGTGAAGAATTCCAGCGGGGTGCAACTCAATAATAATACGGTCAAGAATGATGGTTCGTTTGGGATGCAGGTATTCAACAGCGCCGGGATTAAGTTTTTAACCAATACGGTAACGAATTGTAGTGATGCGGCATTTAGTCAGGATTTATCGTGCTCGGAGATAGAATATCGTGGAAATACCGCTACCGGGACGGCGTTTAATTTAATCTGGTTAGCCGATAATTTCCCGGCAGATAAAGAGGTAATTTTAAAGAAGGCAGATTTACCGTATGGATTTAATGCCCTGCATATACCACAAGGTGGGACATTACGGATAGAGCCGGGGGCAAAATTTGTGCTAACCCGGTTTGGGCATATAGGTGAGGAATTGCGTGATGTCGGCAAGTTAATAGTAGAAGGCAGGTTGATGGCCGAAGGGACACCGGAGGATGAAATAATCTTTGATAAAGGTGGATTTGGTAATTGGAATTACATTAAATTTATCGGTCCGAATGCCTCGGCAAGTAGCCTGAAATATTGTAAGGTAATAAGTGGCGGCAGGCGAGATTCAGGAAGTTATATAGGTGAAAGTAGTGTTATCACAGGTGCTTTATGGCTGAGTAATTCTACACCTAAGATAGAGTATTGTAAGATTCAGGATACAAAGGTCTATGATGATGGCTATCAGGATTGTGGGATAAGATTAGAGAATCTGCCGGCGGGGTATGTGCTGGCAAATAATACCTTCTCTAATTGTACTAAAGGTGTAGCCGTCTATAATTGTCCCAATCCACCTGTAATTGCAAGTAATACCCTTACCAATAATACCTACTGCTTCTATCAGGAGCCAAATTCATTCCCGGAATATCACGGGAATATATTTAAGGATAATGAATACACGGTGATATTAACCGGTAGAAGTCCACGGGTGTATGGAGTAGGTGTAAGTGAGATATGGGTATTTACCGGTTGTGAGATAACGGTGCCAAAGGCGGTTTGGAAAGAGGCAGGATTGGCTTATGCCATTGATGGGTATATACGCGTAAATAAAGGGTCAACATTGGTTATAGAGCCCGGGGTAATAATTAAACCGATAAATATATGCATCACTGGCGGCGGGTCAATAGATGTTCAGGGGGAATTAATTGCAGAAGGTAGTCAGCAAGCAAAAATCATATTTACCTCAATAAATGATGATGCTCGACATACCCCAAATAGAGGTGATTGGTCAACACTTAATTTTTCTGAAGGAAGTCGTGGGACATTAACCCATTGTATTGTCAAATATGGGGCTGGAGGGGTGTTCGGTGGGAGTGAATATCAGAGTGCTGTAAGAATAGACAAATCTACTGTATCAATTTCAGACTCTATTATTACTTTAAATAGCAATTCCGGGATATATATAAACAACGGCTCACCGACTATATCTAATACTACGGTCTCACATAACCGTGTGCATGGCATCGTCTGTGATAATTATTCCGCACCCATAATTCAGAATGGGACAATAAGTTATAATGGGCAAGAAACTGCCGTCGATAATCATGGGATAGTATGTAAGAATTATTCTAATGCGGTGATTTCTAATAATGTTATCAGCGGTAATTATGGCGGTGGAGTAGCCCATGATGTCAATTCATTCCCGGTCTATACGGGTAATAAATTATCCGGGAATAAATATGATATTGGTATTTTTGACGGTGAAATGATGGTAAGTGGTACTTGGACAAATCTGGGCACACAAACTACCTATGTCCTTATAGTAGAGAATAGGAATGTAGTAATTAAAAAAGGAGTAACATTAGAGATAGAGCCTGGAGTGATTACTAAATATTACATGAGTAATATTGGATGGAATGCAGGTGGGATTTTAGTCAAAGGGAGATTATTAGCTAAAGGGACTAAGGAATTACCTATTGTATTTACTTCGTTTTTTGATGATAGTTATGGTGGTGATACAGATGGTAGAGGAGGAGATTTTCCTACTAATCAATGGAATGCATATTGGACAGGGGTAAAATTTGACCAGGGAGAAGGGATTATGGAAGATTGTATTTTAAGATATAGTAATGGAAGTAGTATCTTGGTCAATAATGCTGCACCAACTATACAGAGGTGTTATATTTCAAATGGATCCAGTTATGGGATAGATATAACTAATAATTCCAGTCCAATCATTAAAGAAAATATTATTACTTGTAACTTAGTTGGTGTTAGGGTTTTGGATGTACTTTTAGGGTATATTCCAGAAATTAAACATAACTTTATTTATAATAATACAGCACAAGGACTTGAGGTAACAAGATATTATCTTCCAAACAATATTGATATTAATACTATAACTGTAACATATAACTGGTGGGGACATCCGACAGGGCCTAACCATCCCAATAATTCCCAGGGAAAGGGAGATAAAATAAGCGACTACTACAAAATAGTAATATTTAATCCGTGGATAGGCAAGGATTTTATTATCTCACCTAAATCAGGGACTGTGGGTAGTTTGGTTAGTATTTGTGGTAGTGGATTAGAACCATCGATAAGTTTGGGTATAATATTTGGCATCACAGGAACCGTGTCTTCTTTTACTACTGATTCTTACGGCTCATTTACGGCTGGGTTTCCTGTCCCAATCGAGAAGGCAGGTGAAAAAGAGATATCTATTGGACATCCGAAAGCTGGCAAGATGCTATTTGGTTCCTTTACTATTACTGCGAGTGAGTTAGACTACCTGAAGATTAACCCGGAAAATGTAGTCATAGGTTGTGGAGGGAATTATGACTTTCAGGTTCAAGGATATGATAAAAGGGATAACCCTATTCCAAATTTAAGTTATCGTTGGCAAATATTACCTAACTTAGGGGTTATATCACCGACAACAGGCTATTGGACAATATTTAAGGCCGGGTCAGCAGCAACAACCGGCATAATTACAGTTACATCCGGCTCATTTACTGCGATGGCTACGGTTACATTATCCGCTGCCCCACCACAATATCCTAAGACCGGGACGATAGTTTTTTTAAGAGGGGCTGAAGGTAGTGGGACGATTTGGATAATGAATGCTGCTGGTGGTCAGTTACAAAAGGTAAATATTCAACAGACCAAGGCACCATATTACCCGAGATTATCTAAGAATGCGAAATTATTAGCTTATGGTGCTGGGAATAAAGAACGGGAGGATGCTTTATATGTGCATAACCTACTTACCGGCACAGAAACGGTATTAGAAAATAATTATGTGCCTGCTTGGGGTTGGATGCCGTTATATGGTTGGGATTGGAATGAAAAAGGGGATAGGATTTATTACCATTATTATTACGATTATGCGGATATTTACCGTATTTCAACAGATGGGAAAAACAAGGAGAAGATAAAAATAGGATATACTCCATGGGAATCGCAATACTCTCCACCAAGGATTTCATATCCAAAGGTGAACCCACAAGAGGATTTACTCCTTGGTATTAATTATGATGTTGGTATAAGGTTATATAACTTATGTGGGACAGTAGCTACATTTATAAGGGAAGCGGCAGTTGTCTACCCAGGGATGACTACTGAGGCATTATTCTCACCCGATGGCAAACGGATTGCCTATATTGATAATAATAATCAAACCCAGATAAATAATTTATGGTTAATGAGTTTAGATGGCATGATGAAACGGCGGGTAACGACAAATGGTGCAACTTATCCCTTTGCCTTCTCACCGGATGGGACAAGGCTGATTTATCCACGGGCAGGGGAATTATGGGTAATAAATTTAGATGGTACAGGTGAGCAAAATATAACCAATACCCCTGATATAGATGAGCGGCATGTGGATTGGGTAAGTGGGATAGCGCCTATGTTTACCATGGATGTACCAAAATCAGCACCAATGGTTGAGAAATTAGCCTTCCCTGAAGACCTGACTAATGCCTTTGTCTATCCAAATCCGACTGATGGTAAAAAATTAATCTTTACAAATTTAACAAAAAATGTTAGAATAAGGATATTTACGGTTGTAGGTGAGGAGGTATTTGAGATAGAGGTAGAGACACCAAGTAATCCTGGTATAGGTAAATGGACATGGAACTGTAGAGGTTCAGAGGGACAACGACTGGCATCCGGGATATATATTTATTTGCTAACAAATGATAAAGGACAGAAGAAGACAGGGAAATTGGGGATAGTGAGGTGAAAGCTAACTTGTAGTGGTAATCCCTCAGTTATCGGTGGGAAAGTTGATAAAAAGAATTCAGGGTTCAAGGGGTTAAGGAGTCGACAGGCTGTTACGAAATAGAAATTCTGTCCATTTACTCAAATATCTCTGGAAATGACCATAGCCTGTCTGCAAAACTTATTCCTTCAAAAATCTCCATTACAATATAAAATTCTCAAAACATAACCAAAATGAATAAT